>NZ_CFKYFN010000066.1:0-72526 GCF_985060555.1 Odoribacter sp.
ATACAGAAAAATGACAATAAAAATGACATATGAAGTGATTATACTGGGGCATCTTCATATGCCATTGTATTTTATAGGGACATTTACTGAATATCCCTACCTATTTCCGAACGGCCGCCTTATGCTAATTCCACAGGTCTTGTTCGTATTCGAAAATTTCATTTTTTCATCAGGAAAACAACACCTAATGCACATTCCCTTTCCCCCTAACCTATATTTAGCATTCTACGGCAAAAAAGATAAAAAATCACATACACACTTTGATTTCCTCTATTCTTGCATTTTTAACACTCAATATTTTAAATGTTAAATTATTTACAACAATAGTTTCCCCTTCCTGAGGAATACTTTGATTGAAATACAACACCAAACCGGCAAGCGTTTCATACTCTTCACGCTCTTCCAGATCCAGGTGATATTTTTCATTTAAGTAATCCACCTCCAAACGTCCTGAAAAGATATATTCTTGTTCGGAAATCATCACTTCTTTCAAATTGAGGTGATCGTGTTCATCTTCAATCTCTCCGAAAATTTCCTCCATAATATCTTCGATAGTAACGATCCCGGCCGTAATACCGAACTCATCGACGACAACGGCAACACTTTTCTGATCCCGGATAAACAAATTCAACAGCCGTTGTGCAGACATCGTCTCAGGTACGATCAATACCCGGCTCAACGCTTTGGCAATCGTCGGAGGATCTTTGAAAAGAGTCGATATATGAACATAACCGATAATATCGTCGATACTTTCTTTATAAATCAAAATCCGGGACAATCCGGTATCGATAAAGAGTTGGGTCAACTCTTCGATCGAACTGTCGATAGACAAGGCTACGACATCAGGGCGGGGAACGATACACTCCCTCAGCTTCACTTCGGAAAAATCGAGTGCATTCCGAAAAAGTTTGATCTCGTGCATTTCCTCCTCCTGCCGAGCATTGACTTCTCCTTCCTCGATCAGGTTGTTCAAATCTACTTTTCCAAAAGCCCGGTTGGGTTCTTTATGCCCTAATTTCCGTCCGGTAAAAATCCGCAGCAACCATCCTCCTAACCACACCGAAAAATAAGACAACGGAAAAAACAACAGATAAAACAAAAAAACAGGAACAGAAAATAACTTCAAAAACAGATTAGACCGTAAGCGGAATACGGTCTTCGGCAAAAATTCAGCAAAAACCAAAATGATCAGAGTCGAAACGAGGGTCTCGACAAACAGTTCGACCCCGATCGATAAATGTAAAAATTCGAACTGTTTGACCAGCAGATCGGACATAAAAATACCGTAGATCACCATGACGACATTATTACCTACCAATAAAGTCGTAATATACATCCCGGAATGCGAAATGAACAGATCGATGAGAGCCTGAGTGACTCCTTTTTTAGACTTATCGATCTCGATCCGTAATTTATTAGAAGTCAGGAAAGCGATCTCCATTCCCGAAAAGAATGCAGATAACAGAAGACAAATCAATATCACCGAAAGGGTTGCTGTCATTGCTTACGTTGTTGCTTTTCAACTTCGATACTACCTGAAATATTCTCAAACACCGGATGATTCAGATTCTGATCGGAATGGAAGCCGTTATTACCTTCGATAATTTGTCCGTCGGCACTCAACTTGACATAACGGTCGGAATAGATCAATTCTTTTTTCATATCCCAATAGAGTAATTCGGTTTCGAGCTTTTTCCCCTCTGCATTGATTATCACCACTTCATTACGCGCCTCCCAAAGCATTTCATCTTCCAGCTTTTTGGCATATTTCGCTTTAATCGAACCGATCATCTTTCCTGCAGGATCATAAGAAAGTACATGGATTCCTTTCGGAAACTCTTCATATTTTTCTTTTTCCCTATTTACTTTTATGTATTCCGGGGCCAATACCCTGTATTTGATCCGGGCAGAATCGGAATAGACCAATTCCAGGTTTTCACCGGTCATATCGGGACGTTTCTCCCGCTCAGCCAATGCATTGACTTCTTTGATATCATTTTTACATGCTAAAAGCATTATTGCTCCCAGAAGAACAATAATGCTTTTCATATAAAGTATACGTGAAGAAACACTCATTAATATACGACTTACTATTTTCTGAAACGTGCTTTGGTCGATTCGTTGATCCAACTACCGATTTTAACGGTTGCTCCATCGGTAACACTACGGAAGAAAGCCTCGTCTTTACTCGGGAAATGTTGGGAATAAATTCCGATCAATTTATCCGCTTCTTCTGTCATAGCAGGATCCACTTGTTTTGCTTTTTGGAATTTATCGACAGCAGCCCAGAATACGGATGCGTGGTCAAAATCGTCTTCTCCGTAATTGGAGGCCGAATTGGCATAGGCTTTTCCGATCAGCATCAATGCGGTTCCGTTGTTCGGATTAAGTTTCAGCACTTCCAGCGCATTAGTCTTAGTCGCCTGATATTGCTTTTTAGCCAATTGCAACTGAGCCATTTTCAGGTAATATTCAGCTTTAGCCTCGTTATCTTCGGATTTCGCGATCGCTTCTTTCAGATAACCTTCGGTTTTATCGAATTCCTGACGTTTCAGGAACATGATAGCCAAGCTATAAGCCGCATCAGCAGTCGGATCCAATTGGTACAATTGCTCAGCTACAGTTGCATATAAAGGCAAATCGACACATTCGCTCCGCCGTAACAGAGAAGCCACCTCTTTCAAGTTAGCGACATCTTCCTTATTGGCTTCGTATTTTGCAGAAAGCAAGTTATTCAAGGTTTCACAATCTGCTACATCGGCATTGAAAAACATAGCATCCACATTCCCCTTCATCGTTTTGAACGCTTCAACCGTTTTGGGTTGTTTGGTATTTTTGATTCCATCATCGATAAAACCGGAAACTTTCATATAAAGAGCGATGTATTCATCTTTCGACAGTTCTCCTTTTTTCAGCAGATCCCCGGCTCCGAAAAACATGGTTTGCACCGTGATCGGGTGAGTTTTATTACCTTCGAGCTCGAATGATTTAGCCAAATAAGAAAAAGCTGTTTTTTTAGTATCATCCCCTCCGAAACGATATAAAGTAGCCCCTTTCTTTCCCAAAATATAACCTTCTCCATACCTTTGATGATCCCCAAAATATTTCGCCCATTGATCATACAACATCATCAAGGTATCCACATAAGTCTTATCTTTTGTCTGCTGATAGATATTGATCAACAGATCTTCCCCTTTGGTATAAGTAAGCATCTGAAACTTGGGAGCGTTATTAAAAACATACCGCCAGGCAGGCAAAGCTTCCTTATAATTTTTTTGTTTAAGAAATTCTGAATAAATAGAAGCATTCTCCAACGTTTTCACACTATCCAGTCCGTATTTGGAGTCGAGTGTCTGCGCACTGACTGCCCCTCCCATAAGACAAATACCGAATGCTAAAGCCACAATCTTTTTCATGATCTTATCTTTTTTAACCGATGTATTTAATGTTTTGTTAGTTACTTATCTAAGCTTACTCTGCAAAAATATCACTATTTTTCTTTTAATATACAGGGAACACCTGTATTTTAGCTAATAGTTCGACTTTTTAACATATTTCAAGATCTCATTCAATCCTACAAAACTAAGATATTTACAAAATAAAATATCCGGAGTCAGATGTCTTTCCAAAAAATGTGCATTTCCCCCCGTAATCAACACATGTCCTTCCGGGTATTGTCCGAGAAAGCATTCTATATACTGTTGTACCTCAAAAAGCATACCAGACATCACGCCATTCCGGATAGCTTCTTCTGTCGACTGTCCTATTCCTCCATAGGTTTCTGTCGGTGTCACCAAAGGCAGGCGGGCTGTAAACCGGTGCAGTCCGTTGAAACGCATTTCCAATCCGGGAGAAATATTTCCTCCCAGAAACACGCCCTCGGCCGAGACATAATTATAAGTGATACAGGTACCCGAATCGATCACCAAGAGGGAAGCCCCCGGGTAATAACTCTTTGCTCCGACACAAATAGCGATCCGGTCGAATCCCAAGGTCTCGGGAGTAGCGTATCCGATTTTCAACGGCACCTCCAAAGCAGGCGAAGCTTCCAGCCAGTAATCGGCTTGCTCTTTTATAGCCAGCTGCATTTCGGAATCGATATGACCACTTCCGGTAAGAAATATCCAAACCTTTTCCCCTTTTTCTTTCCATACCCGAATGTCTTCAAGAATCGAATCCAACCGATAGTTTACCCCGATCAGCCGGTCTTCCTGAAAAAAAGCATATTTACTACGGGTATTCCCGATATCGATTACCAAATTCATTGCCTAAAATTCAAATCTCTGATCTATCATCTGTTACCTGCCTCTGTTTTCTCCCACATCTCCCGCACATAACGCGACATTTTCATAATATTCGTAATTTCTGTAAACACGAGCGATAATTTATTATTTTTTTCACTGAACCGGCAAGGCAAAATTTGCAGCTGCACAAACCTCAGTATAGCGGCAAACAAGGCCGACTGATAAAAAGGAGAAGTCTGTTCGCCGACAAAATACATGATCATTTTCCCATTCTTCACCAATAATCTCTCGATCCCTAAATCCATACACCGGCGTCTCATCCTCACAATTTCCATCAATCCGGTCACCTGTGCCGGAATTTCGCCAAAACGGTCTTTCAGCTCTTGCCCGAATTTCTCCAGGCCAGCCTCATCCGGAATATTGTCCAACTCCCGATACAGCCGGATCCTCTCGCTGATATTCTCCACATAGGTATCCGGAATCAATACTTCGAAATCGGATTCGATCACACAATCGGCAACGTAAGCCTGCTTTTGTTCGGTCGGAGGCGTTTCCATTCCAGGGAACTCTTCTTCGCGTAATTCCAGCAGAGCTTCATTCAATATACGCTGATAGGTTTCGTAACCGATTTCAGCAATAAATCCCGACTGTTCCGCTCCCAGGATATTCCCGGCCCCGCGGATATCAAGGTCCTGCATCGCTATATTAAAACCACTTCCTAAACCGCTGAAATCTTCGATCGCTTTCAGCCGGCGCCTGGCATCCGAATTAACCGTATCCAAAGGAGGGGTCAATAAATAACAAAAAGCCTTTTTATTCGAACGTCCCACCCGGCCTCTCAGCTGGTGCAGATCACTAAGCCCATAATTCTGGGCCTGGTTGATGATCATCGTATTGGCATTCGGAATATCCAGCCCCGACTCGATAATAGTCGTAGCGATCAAAACATCGTAATCGCCCCGGACAAAATCATGCATCACTTTTTCAAGTTCTTCGCCTTCCATTTGTCCATGTGCAACACAGGTTTTCACCTGCGGGACAATCCGTTGCAGCATGCCCTGAATATCCCGGATGGTCTCGACCCGGTTGTGGATAAAAAACACCTGACCGTTACGGGCCATTTCATAAAGAATCACCTCTTTGATCAGCTGCTCGTCGAAACGGTGCAATTCCGTTACAATGGGATAACGGTTAGGCGGCGGAGTACGGATAATCGACATATCGCGGGCTCCCATCAATGAAAATTGTAAAGTACGCGGGATCGGAGTCGCCGTCATAGTCAGGGTATCTACATTCAATTTCAGGGTCTTCAGTTTTTCCTTTACCCCGACTCCGAATTTTTGTTCCTCATCGACGATCAACAATCCCAGATCTTTAAATACGACATCTTTGCTGGTCAGCCGATGGGTACCGATTATGATATCTACTTTGCCTTCCTTCAGATCGTTCAGGATTTTCTTAATTTCTCCGGGTTTCTTCATCCGGCTGATATATTCCACCCGACAAGGCATGCCTTCCAGCCGCCTGGAAAAAGTATGGTAATGCTGATAAGCCAAAACAGTCGTCGGCACCAGGACAGCCACCTGTTTGCTATCGGCCACAGCCTTAAAAGCGGCCCGGATTGCAACTTCAGTCTTCCCAAATCCCACATCTCCACAGATCAGGCGGTCCATTACCTGAGGTTTTTCCATATCGGCTTTTACCGCTTCGATCGCTTTTATCTGATCGGGAGTCTCGTCATACATAAACGACACTTCCATTTCTTCCTGCAAATAACTATCTTTAGAAAAAGCAAAAGCAGCTTCTTTCTTGCGGCGGGCATAGAGGGCGATCAACTCCCTTGCAATATCTTTTACCCGGGACTTAGTCTTCTGTTTAAGTTTATTCCAGGCATCTCCTCCTAATTTGTTCACGACAGGAGGAACACCGTCTTTCCCCTTATATTTGGATATTTTATGCAGGGAATGCAATCCGACATACAATTCCGAATTATTCTTATATACCAGCCGGATCGCTTCCTGTTCGTTGCCATCGTTGTTGATTTTGACCAGTCCGCCGAATCGTCCGATCCCATGGTCGATATGCACGACATAATCCCCCGGATGCAAATTTTGCAATTCTCCCAGGGTGATCGATTCCCTCCCCTGCCGGATGCGGGTAGTCTGCAGGCGGTATTTATGATAACGATCGAAAATCTGATGTTCCGTATAAACACAAATCTTTTCATTCGAATCCGAAAATCCTTCATGTATTACGCCTTCCAGCCAGGTAAAACCGATTTCGTATCCTTTATCTTTAAAAATATCCCGGATACGCTGGATTTGCATTTCATTGTTCGAACAGATATACAACCGGTAATCGTTGGCTTGGCGGGATTGCAAAGTCTCTGCCAGCAAATCGAAATGCTTGTTGGTCGGAGGCTGAGGCTCACAGGCTACGTCTATCGTTTCTCCCCGGAAATACATATCCGGTCCCCATTCCACCACATGGCAATCTTCGAGATAATTCATCAGTCCTTCGGCAGAAGTGACGAGCTCTTCCCCGGCTTCGGCATATAAAGCTTTCACTTTATCGTGAAGGAACATCCCATTTTTGATCCACCAGACCGGTTTAACAGAGAAATAGGAACTCAAGTCCGTATGTTTAAATCCTCCGGCCTCTGTTTTGCCACTGAGATCAGGAACGATCGATACTTTCCCGGTCTTTTTATCGGACAACTGGGTCTCGATATCAAAGAAACGAATCGATTCGACCTCATCTCCGAAAAAATCTATCCGGACCGGCTGTTCTTCTGCAAAAGAATACACATCCACAATACTCCCCCGGATCGAAAACTGTCCCGGTTCATAGACAAAATCATTCCGTTCGAACCCGTATTCTACCAAAAGATTTTCGATAAAAGAAATCGATAAGGCATCTCCCTGATTCACCACCATCGACATGCGGGAAAGCACTTCCCGGTCGACGACCTTTTCAGCCAATGCTTCCGGATAAGTAATCAAAGTATCGACTTCGCCATTCCGGATATTATTCAGTACTTCGGTACGCACCAGGACCGAATCGTTATCTTTCTCTTCCTCTTTAATCATCCTGCGATAAGAAGAAGGCAAAAAGGCGATTTGTTTTTCATCGGCCAAAGCCAATATATCATTATAAAAATAGGCAGCTTCTTCCCGGTCGTTCAGCACAACGACCCTCAACCCCGGCCGGGTGATACGCATGGCTCCGACAATCAGGGAAGTCACCGAACCGGCATTGTTGACAAGTCTGTATTTCCGGTCACTACGGGTAGTTAACAGCTCCGTTAACTTTTTCACCGCCCGGGCAGAGAGATATTTTTGCAGTAAATCCTTTGTATTCAATTTTCTTCTAAATTGATTTCGACAAAGGTAAAAATAATGTGGCAAAACTTACACAGCAGAAAAATAAAAAGTCAGATTCCCTTAGAAAACAGGATACATCCATACTGTATACAACAAACCTATTGCGGAACAGAATGCGTGATACAGTTACTTCCCATATTACAAATAGGGACAAAAAATACTTGATTTCAATATTTGAAATAATTGAGAATATTTTTTGTTTTTATTAAAATTGACATATTTTTATTGTGATAAACAATATTAAACCCAAAAGAAAAAAAAATAGCTGGTTGAAAGACTTTACCCAACGATTCGTCTTGCTAGCTTCTAATATTAATAACAGCTACATTATTAAGCCAAATCATAAGTTTTATTAGTTTTGATCGCTCTAATTTTACAACAAATGCTTGGCTACAATGTGGAAGCACTGGCACAAGATGAAGGATACAACAAAGGAGATAGACTAAAATCAGTAAGCTGTACATGTCCCAATAACAAATCAGGCTTTTCCTTGAAATGCCGTGCCGATGGTAATTTAGAACAGTGTACTCCTACCCGACAAGGCTCAAATGCTTGTTATAAAGTCAAATTTAGCACCAAGCCATTGGATTTGATTTGCGAAGGATCAGGAATTAAACGGGATGCCAATTGCTCTGCAAGAATTACCTTTTTTTGCCGACTCTTTTGAAATACTAAATGATTCGATACTTATTTTTAATGGAGCTGCATTTGAAGACCAAGTCGTACTTTGGGATTATCGCAATAAAAAACGGATTAACTCACACTTAAAATATGACCCTCATTACAACTGCCGGCCTCTAAAACCATTTACCAAATGCAATAATGAAATATTATGGCAGCGAGAATTTGAACAAATGCTATACAGAGTTACAGAGCAAGAATTAATCCCAGCCCGATACATTGATTTTCAAGAGTTCGCGTATAATGGCAAATTAGAAAAAACACCTCAAGGTATATACTTTCTACAACCGGATATAGCACACATGAATCGTTATTACGAAAATGACAAGTATATCCATTTTATTTTTGAATGTGAAGCTTTAGATGATATGCCGTTTTTGGTCTATTATTTTAAAAAGTCAGGGAAAAAAATCATTTTAAACAATAATCATTATAAAGACGACCTAACCTTTTATCACATAACCCCACCGGCCATCAATGCATTTACAACCGCCGGAGATCCTGTTTCTGTTTTATATACATCATTTTAACATAAGGAGGCTAATAAGGCAAAAATCCAGACAGGCATTCCTTAAAAAGTATATTTGTCGAGATACTGTTTCCTGACAGTATCTCGCTGATTTTTATCATTGCTGTCCGGTAAAACTAAAACGAAACCATCAACCGCATCTGCAATTCATGGAAATTCTTATCCATCGGATAATACACATTACTCAAACGGCTGTATTTGTATTCCCCCATCACCTTGATATACTGATTCAGTGTATAGTTCAAACCGACGGTAGCCGCCTGCATTTTACCCCCTCCGATACTCGTCGAGACAGGAGGATAATCCGAAACGACTCCGCCCGGGTAGAAAACATGCTTTCCGATCAGGAAAAAATCTCCTTTATTGATATCGTTGAGATTGACAATGCTATAACGGGCGACGATTTCCAGCGAATTCTTTTCATTCATACCGTCCAGTAAACCGTATTCGTCGTTGTAGGTATAACGGTTGCCCATGATCAGATAGCCGGCTTCTACATAACCACCGTCGAATTTGGTACTGCGGATCGGGTTACCGGCTTTCCAGGCATCCAGCGTCGTCCAACTCCATACTCCTCCCAGTTGATTGGTGAATAATTCAAAATCGGGCCGGTCTTTGTACAAACGTTTATACAGATATTCCCCGCGGACGAACAAACGGTCGGTCTTAAACAAGAGTTCCGGATTCAGATCGAGAATATTCTTAGCCCAGGCGACATCGGCATTCAGAAATTTTGTAGTCGCATCCACATAAGTCTCCATGGCCGACTCTATAGTTACTTCAGTTTTAAAAGCATCGTCATCGACTACCCGTCCGGTATTTATCCGGGAGTAACGCAATCCCAATCCGACATGCAGCGTCATATAATCGTCGTTGATCACCTTATACAACCAACGACCGCTCAGACTAAACCCCTGAAATCCGCTGATCTGATCATTGTATTTATTTTCGGCAAAAATACCCTGATCGGCCAACACCTTCTGATTGAAAAACTTATAAGTAATCCCCAGACTTCGGCCAGGCGCCAAAGCATTGACGACTGCCGGACGGGAAATAAAATGATAGTTATAAAGACTCGTATTGTAAGCCATCGTAGAAGGCTCGCAAAAATAACCGGCTTTCACACTCTGTACCCCCCGGTAATTCTCTTTAAAGTTGTATTGTCCGAAAATATTCTTCTGTTTGAAAGAACCTTTAGAAAAATCGAAATCGGCATAAAAATAGAATTGTTTGTATTTCAATGAAGTACGGATACGTGCATCGGTAATAGCAGCCCCCGATTTCATCGGCGTATATTCGGAATGATAATAAGCTACATCGGTAAACAAACGGCCTCCGGCAGTAAATCTGAGTCCATTGTTCCGATTGACATATTTCAACAGCGGATTGGCCACATCTTCAACCTGAGCCTGAATATTCCCGGACCATAAAAAGATCGCAACCAAAAAGGCGGGGAAAAATATTTGTTTTTTCATCTGATTCATTTTTACAAAGTTTTGAAATTCACCCTAATTAATTATTATCTAAGTATCCCAATTTTCTCAATACTTCCCTTGCATCGACCAGGGTCTGGGAAGCAGGACTCTTCCGCCATCCGTGCGTAATCATATAGTTGATACTCATATCGGAATGGTTGGTAAATAAAGCATCCAAATAGGGAGGATTGAACATTCCGTCGGCTACGCCGAAATTATATTGTCCGAAATACTTCGCCATCTGATCATAGGTATCGAAAGTATAAGGATGGTTTTTCATCTTCGCCCGATGGATCAGGTAATCCTGCCAGGGTTGATCCAATTCAGGATAATCATTAGGAGCCCCCGCGATACACGGTCCGATAAAATGTGCTTTATATTTTACGCCCAGGTTGATAAAAGAAGCATATCCCAGCGGATCGTCATAAGTGAGATCGGTAGCACCGGTCCCTTTCCACAACAGGAAACACATGGGAACTTTGCCCTGGAATACCTCGGCCACCCGGACCAAACTTTCCAAAGAGAAGGTTTGCAGGATCACTTTACCGTTGGTACTTCCTACATTAATCGTCCCGTTGTTGATATAAAAAGGCGTGTCCTCGGGTTCCGGTTTTTCGATAATATTCATATCCTGCGTATTGGCCAGTACATCATACACGATCTGTTCGAATCCTTTGGGATTCAGCCAGGGTTCTTTAAATTCGATATAGATTCCCGGGATATTCTTATTTCCGGCTTCCCATACCGGATCGATTTCATACCCGAAATCATATTTCACAATATCGGCAGTACCGCTCAGACTGGTAATCGTTTCCCCTGTTTTCCCGACAATGGAATATTGCCGGGGCATTCCCGGTTGATTGCGGTCCCGGATCAACCGATACCCTTTCGAATACATAATCAGGTCTTCCAGTGTGGAAATATATTGCTTTTCTTTAGCCAATCCGGGCAGGGCTTCTTCGAGATTCTCATTATTGAACCAACTACCGGCATCGAGCATCAGCAGTTCTTCGTAAGTATAATAAGCCGGTAAGTTAGGAACAAAATTCGCTTCATCCGCTTTTACCTTTTCTTCGGCTTCTGTCTCCGAGTATCCGATTTTCATATAATAATTCTTCCGGATTTCCCGGGGTAGTGTTTCTCCGAAAACCGTTTCGATGTTAGTGGTCCGTTTCAGGTTATCGTCATGTAGTGCCAGTACCACTCCGTCTTTCGACACCTGCATATCGCATTCCAGGTAATCCGCACCGATTTCTCTCGCCCACCGATAGGCGGATTCCGTTTCTTCGGGTGTCCAGAAAGTAGAGCCCCGATGTGCAATAACCGCATATTCGGGAACATAGTCGCGCACTTTGATCATTTCAGGTGAAAGCTCATCGACATGTACCCGGTCGACATCCACCTTCACATCATTAAATTTCTGATTTTCACATGACATCGCAGACATACCTAATCCGAATGCCAATGCTACATAAACCCATCTTTTAATCATAGTTGTGATTTTTAAATAAAGTGATTATTGTTTTGCTTGTTTCACTAGATATTGTTCTTCCTTTGCCGTGAATCCAATAAAGATGAACGCCAGGGCACAGGCCACCAATAACACGATAAAATTCCAGTTCCAGCCCAAATTCTGAACAACATATCCCAAACCGATATTAGCAAAGAGGGCGGTCCCGAAGAAATAACCGAAAAATCCGGTAAATCCGGCAGCCGTACCGGCCGCTTTTTTAGGGGCTAAATCCAAAGCATGAACCCCGATCAGCATTACCGGGCCGTAGATCAGAAAACCGATGGCGATCAGACAGATACTGTCCATCAGCGGAGTTTTACTAAATTCCCAATAGACAAAAACAAAAATGGCGACGGCGACCATATAAATCATGGTCGTAATAGCACGCCTCCCCTTGAAGACTTTATCGCTCAACCAACCACAGAAAATCGTCCCGGGGATAGCGGCAAATTCATAAGAAAAGTAAGCCCAACCGATCTCTTTGATATCGTAGCCTTTCACCTCTTTCAGATAAGTAGGTGCCCAATCGAGCACTCCATAGCGGACGAGATAGATAAAAGCGTTAGCGATAGCGATATACCACAATATTTTATTACTCAATACATATTTAAAGAAAATTTCTTTGGCCGTCAGTTCCACTTCCGACTGGGCACTATAGTTGGGCGGATAGTCGTTACGGTATTGTTCGATAGGTGGCAGACCACAAGACTGAGGGGTATCGCGGATCAGCAGATAAGCGATCACCACAATAACCAAAGCGACACTAGCAGGAAACCAGAAGGTACCGGCCTGCCAGGAACCGAACCAGGCCATCCCCACGGCAGCCATCGGTCCGATCAAAGCCCCACCGACATTATGGGCCACATTCCAGATCGACATTTTCGTCCCCCGTTCATGCTGCGAAAACCAGTGTGTCATCACCCGTCCGCTAGGAGGCCAACCCATACCCTGAAACCAACCGATTAAAAACTGCAGGATAAACATCGACACGACAGACGACAATCCGGCCCGGGTACCCAGAATTAAAGTCGTCAAAGCAGACAAAGTCAATCCCAAGGGTAAAAACTTACGGGCACTACTACGGTCAGAGACTCCACCCATTAAAAATTTAGAAAGTCCGTAAGCAATGGCATTCGCTGATATAGCAACTCCTAAAAGTCCCTTATCGAACCCCATTTCCACCAAGTAAGGCATCGCCAGCGCAAAGTTCTTACGAACTAAATAATAACCAGCGTATCCGATAAAAATACCGATAAAAACCTGTACCCGTAAACGTTTGTATGTCGGGTCGATCTGTTCTTTCGGCAATAAGGGCCTATGAGGCTCCGGTCTTAAAAAACTCCACATATTTGTTTATTTTAATATAAAAAATTACCCATCTCCGTCTTTATGGATAAATTTTACGTTATTTAAACTTTTAATGTTTCGTTTTTTACGTAATAAAGAGAAGGAGGTTAAAGCGAAGAAGATTCAGATCGGTCACTGTTTCAATGACAAATGAACGAATGTTTCTGTCATACACCACCGGTCGGGTATTCGGAGAGCCTATGCGGCCCCTCGTTCCTGTTCCAAGGATCTTCCGGTACAAAACCCGATATCTACTGTTTGCACTACTTGGCAAAAAAAGAATCAATTACAGCACATCTTTGTTATTTTAGATGCCAATATGTCAATTATGAATTTTTTAGGAGACTCAGATTAAAACAGCTGCTCCTGCATAAATTAAAAAACGAGGTCTCTACAGACCTCGTTCATCTCATTTGAAAGTAATTGTTTTCAGATCATTCAGGATCTATCCCTACAATTATTTAATTTTCTCGTAGATATAAAGTTCATGAATTTCACCGGTATACCCTTCTTCAGCGAACGGACCCTGTGACATACCGAGAACGATCAGTGTACCACGGTTGTTCAATACAACGAGGTCGTCGTTTACCGGGTCAATAGAGAGTCCTTCGATTTCACCTGCACGGCGGAAATCACTCATTTCGCGGAATAATTCAACTCTTCCGGCTTTTGCACCACCTGCAATTTTACCTTTACGCATAACAGGTTTTCCCTTTTTATCGAGTTTTACGCTGAACGGAGTTTCTTTCACCACTTCAGTTCCGTCTTGTAAACCGGTAAAGTGTACTTCAGAGATGTCAGCCACATAGATATTATCAGGAATATTGTACAAAGATTCGCCATCATCAGAGGTGAACAGCATTTTTCCATCGGCGATGAAAATACCTTGACACCAGTACGGAGTAGGACGGCATTGCATTTTGGTATAGTACTGTCCGGTTTCCAGGCTATAGCAATATACGTAACGGCTATCTACCCAGTCAGACATCCAAACCATATTTTTCTCCCGATCAACAGCAAGACCTGAAACCTCTACTTGTCCTGATTCAGGAGACCAAGGCAGATCGCGTTTCCATTTCAAAGTCTCTGCATCGTAAATCGATACGGCGATATTATAACCACGTCCGTATTCGAATTTTTCAATACCGCAGTAAATTTCTCCATTGTAGATATCGATATCACCGAAGTGGTTGGCAATTTCGGGATTTTGGAACGGCTGATCGTTCTTCATCACCAGATTTCCCTGTTTGTCGTATTTGTACAGTACTTTGGTGTCGGAAACATAGTAGTAATTGCTATCGATAGCAATTCCCTGACGTCCGGCAACCGGAATCACTTTTTTCAACCGGTATTCTGAACCGAGATGTTGTGCATTTACTGACATGCCTACAAAAAGCAGTGCCATTGCAAAAAATAATTTATTCATAATAAAGGAATTTAGGATATTAATAAAGGTAAATCAAATCTTAGAATTTAGCCAAAAGCATGATTTGCAAACTATTTCCGTTTCCTGTCCGCGTACCTGCATCTTTCACTTTATCGGTATAGATAGAGTGGATATAGTTAACCTGGAATTTCAGGTTCTTGATCAATTCGTAAGTACAACCCACCAGGTAAGCATCTCTGTTGTTGGCAGAGGTCTTGTTGGTTTTATCGCGGTACATATCGTAACGTACTACCGGCAGGAATTTTCCGAAGCGATAAGCGGCCAAAGCATAAAAACCGTCTTCTTCTACATTAGCTTCGCTACTTTTGATATGGCCGTATTCAGCACGCAGATCGAGACCGTTCGGGTCGAAATACCAGGCACCGGCAATCACCCGATTCATCGGAAGATATTTTTTAACATCGTCTCCGACTTTACCCTGGTATTCACCGTAGTTGTACGATCCCATAATACTCAACTGTTTTACAGGACGGAAAGTCAGACGACCGACGAAATCTTTACATCTGTTGTCATCGTTCAAAGTAGGCAAATAACCGTTGGTCAAAGATAAATTATAGCTCAAATAGCTGAATCCTTTTTCCTGATTCTGCAACAGATCACCGTAAGCCATCACACCGAGATCACGTCCATAGTCGATCAGATCGGCAGAAGAAATCGCATTCCGGCATACCATACGATAACAGATATTAGAGAAATCTACAGTCTCCAAAGTAGCCGGAGAAATATCGTAGTTCTCGAAACCCAGCGGCAGATAATATTGTCCTGCCCGGAAGTTGATGGCTTTGTTAATGTGAGCACTGACAAAAGCGTCCATCACAGTAATGACTTTCTTTTTGTAAGCCCCGCCATCGGTAGAACCGGAAAAACATTCGAACTGAGCCCGGAAGTCAAACGTATTGGAGATCTTTTTGTCAAGAAGTACCCGCATACGCTTCAACTGGAAAGAAGATCTGTTATCCCCGTTCTTATCTCCATAATTATAACCGGTCTGAATATAACCGGATACTTTCGGTAACTTAGAAAGAATTTTGTTCAATAATTCTTCTTCATTGGCTGACACCGGTTCGCTTTTAGCAGCAGCTTCCCCGTCTTCAGTTTTTGCCCATGCTGATGTACCTACAAATAAAGCACAGCACAACATTACCACGTTTAATAGAAAATTTTTTTTCATAGTAACATCAAATAAATTATACGTAAAATCAATTATATAATTCTATTCCTGAATTATTCTTTCGGATTAGATACATTTTCGCGGATTCCCCATTCTTCTGTATGGAAACGCAGACCGGGTTCCCTGACATCATGACATTTCACGATCAAAGCCCCTTCTTTTTCCCAATAGCCTTTTACCGTATAACCGTTCATCGGCCCGTCTTCTTTCCCACGCACTGTTTTATCGTCCGGATTCACCACAATCTTCAATCCACAAGACTGATTGAGCATATCCATATCTCCCCGGCTATTCCCTCCGACAACCAAAGGACGGGTTTTAATAAAGGTCGGGATCACATTTGCTTTACCGTCATCCTGCGGAATCGGTAAGATGATATCATCTGTCAATTTACCGCCGACAACCACCGATTTTACCCCCAGGATATTGACCTCCGGGATACCGAGTTCTTCGGCCAGAAATTTCTGATATAAAAATTCCGGAGAAGCGGTCAAAATCCAAACCTCGAATCCATATTCCTTGAGATTGGCAATCAGTTGTTTCATTTCCGGATAGAACTTGTTCCGGTAAGAAGTCTGGTAACATGCATATCCCATTTCGAGAATTTCTTCGGGCGTCAGTCCTGCCAAAAAATGCACCCGATCCTCGACATAAGGTTTCCCCACATTATTTCCATCTTTTACCATCCGGTTCAGGATCGCCATTTTCTCTTTCGAAAACTTATCCGTTTTTCCTTTAAAATGTTCGTCGGCATATTGATATAAAGCTTCATCCGCCAAATAATGAGGTACCTGTCCCATAACCGTACCGTCACCATCGAAAACCGCCACTTTCCGAATCTTCATCGTAATGGTCGAATTCAGGAAATCTTCCAGCCGATCATTGACTTCTTTTGACCATCCTTTGATCTGCCGATAGGTTTGTGCAGAGACACAGGGGGTGATCAGTAGCATCATCACCAGGATGATACTACTCGTTAAATTCTTCTTAATCATGGATTTAATTAGTTTTTGTTTTTAACCAGATATTGTTCTTCTTTATAAGTAAATGCAATAAACAGGAAGGCTAAAGCACAAGCACCCAACAAAACGATAAAGTTCCAATTCCATCCCAAATGCTGCACGATATAACCTAAACCGATATTAGCGAACAGGGCCGTTCCAAAGAAATAGCCGAAGAACCCGGTAAATCCGGCAGCCGTACCGGCAGCCTTTTTAGGAGCCAGATCCAAAGCGTGTACCCCGATCAACATCACCGGTCCGTAAATCAAGAAACCGATAGCAATCAGACAAATACTATCCATCAGCGGAGTAGCACTGAACTGCCAGTAAACAAAGATCGAAACAGCGATCAAAACCATATAGATCATGGTCGTTAAAGCACGGCGTCCCTTGAACAATTTGTCACTCAACCATCCACATACGATCGTACCGGGAATAGCAGCAAATTCATAAACAAAATAAGCCCAACCGATTTCTGTAATATCATATCCCTTCACCTCTTTCAGATAGGTGGGGGCCCAATCCAATACACCGTAACGGATCAGATAAATAAAAGCATTGGCCAGCGCGATAAACCACAAAGTCTTATTATTCAAAACATATTTGAAAAAGATCTCTTTAGCCGTCAGTTCAACCTCCGATTTAGCACTGTAATTTTTAGGGTAATCATTCCGATACTCTTCGATAGGAGGTAAACCACAAGATTGCGGAGTATCCCGGATCAACGAATAAGCGATAACCACAATAATCAAAGCCACCACCGCCGGAAACCAGAATGTACCGGCTTGCCAGGAACCGAACCATACCAAACCACCGGCAGCCATCGGACCGATCAAAGCACCACCTACATTGTGAGCACAATTCCAGATAGACATTTTCGTTCCTCTTTCGTTTTGTGAAAACCAATGCGTCATAACACGGCCACACGGAGGCCATCCCATCCCCTGAAACCAACCGATCAGAAATTGCAAAATAAACATAGAGACGATGGAAGAAACTCCCACTTTCGTACCTAATAAAAGAGTAGCTAAAGCCGACAATGTCAACCCCAAGGGCAAGAATTTACGGGCACTACTACGGTCTGAAACCCCACCCATAATAAACTTAGACAATCCATAGGCAATAGCATTAGCTGAAATAGCAACCCCGAGAAGCCCTTTATCGAATCCCATATCCACCAGATAAGGCATAGCAAGAGAAAAATTCTTCCGAACTAAATAGTAGCCTGCATATCCAATAAAGATACCGATGAATACTTGCCAACGCAGACGCTTATACGTCGGATCAATCTTTTCTTTTGACAACAAGGGCCGATGAGGCTCTGGTTTTAAAAAACTCCACATAGCTATTAGTTTAAGATTCAAATTGTTTCTAAGAAAAACCTATCACTTTCGTTATTACAACGTTTTCGGCGCACATTATTTTGAAATGAAATAAAACATCTTCATTTCGAAACAAAAGTAGATAAAAACTCCATATATCCAAAAAAAATTATGAAAATTTTTGGTAAATTTATTTAAAAATATCCGGTGCGAATATTTCGCTTCGAAAAACACCCTTTCGAACTCAAAGTTCATCACGCACAAGATGTTTTATAACAAACAAATCCCCGATTTTTGAACACACTCCATGGTTTTCAAACCTAACCGACCGGGAAACAAGCCTCCGGCCGGTCAACTCCCAGAAAACTATTTCTTTCAATCCTGTAACATTTCCGCCAAGACCGAGATTGGATGTTTACAACATTTAGAAGTAGACATTTCGATCTGCCATTTACAAGTTTCACAATCAGTTACGACATAATCCACACCGGATTCCTCGATCTGTTTAAACAAGGAATTACCGATATCCTGCGAAGTCTTGTAATTTTCCTTTTTGAAACCGTAAGTCCCGGCAATTCCGCAACATTGCGAATCGAGCAATACCAGTTCCACATTCGGAATCGACTTCAATAATTCGATCGAATAATAAGCCCACCCCAGCTTTTCCATATGACAAGGAGTATGATAAGCCACCCGTAGTTTCTTATCTTTTCTGAACTCCAATTGTCCGGTTTCCTGACTCAGCAAGCGGTAAATATAGCGGGTAGCCAGCTCTACCTGCTCTCTCACATCTTCATTCTTCACGCCCAACAAATGCGGATATTCATCCCGAATCGTAAAAGTACAGGTAGAAGAGGTGGCAATAACAGGAATATTTTTATCCACGACCGATTTCCGAATCGAACCGATATTGATATCAGCCTGTTTCCGAGCTTGTTTGATAAAACCATTCGAAATCAGCGCCACCCCGCAACATTTTTCTTTTTCCAACAACCTCACCCCGATCCCGAGGGCATTCATAACCTTAACGAGATCTTTCCCCAACTGCGGGTAATTGTAATTCACATAACATCCATGGAAATAACTCACCTGTTTCGGAAAAGCAAGTTGTTCTTTCACTTGTTTCTTATACCAGCTTTCGAAAGTTCCGAAAGCATATTTCGGGAAAGTACGGCGATGATCGATTTTCAACACTCCATCCAAAATCGCTTTTACCGGTTTCAATCCCAGCGTTGCATTCACAACCGGCGCCACAGGAGTGGAGAGAGTCCCGACCAAATCGGTATTCGCCAGAATAAAATCCCGTACTCCCGGTTTCTTTTTACTGAATTTAATCCTTGCCGCCTGGATGATATCTCCGATCTTCACATTAGAAGGACAGGCCACTTCACACCGCTTGCAATTGATACAATATTTCAAGGTCTCGTCATAAAAACCGAACTTCTTCAGACGCAGGCGTTCTCCGTCAGGACCTGCCTGTTTAGGACCGGGATAATCCGGATTGACAGCCGCTACCGGACAATAAACCGTACAAACCGTACATTTGATGCACTGTTCGAAATTATTGTCACTAATATTATGTTGTTGAAGATTCATAACCTCTTTTATTTACTTAAAATTTGTTCAGCTACATACAAAGCACTCAAAACAGAAACCCCACCACCACATCCTTCTTTAATCGGATTAAATCCCTCCAGAACAGCTCCCGCCACATACAAATTTTCCAATACCTGCCCGTGCACCATCCCCCGGAAATCGGTTCCCGTCTTCACACCGAAACCTTCATACGGTTGCCGGTCGAATGCATTCCGGCCATACCACTGATTCCGATCTTCCGGATAAGTGACATCCAAATCAAAAACAGGTTCATACACCCGTTCGGAAGTAGCGATCAATCCCTGACTGAAATAACTGCCACTAGCCAGGATGATATGCTTTCCGACAAAAGGAATCTCTCCGTGATTATAAGAAAAGAGCCGGCTAATCCGATTCCCTTCCTGTTCTGCCCGCAAAACGGTATCCCCTAGCATATATACACCTCCGGCTTGCTGGAAACATTTGCGTAATTGCTGCTGTGTACGGATCCCCGGGACAGAAGGAGGCAGAGTAGGCAAGAGACAAATTTCTTTTCCAACCCTCTTTTGTAAATAATCCAAGGCTGTATCCTGATTCAAACCGAATACCGCCGGCAACACGATCGCCTCGACCTCACCGGCTTCCCTTTTCAACAAAGTGGCCAGTTCGTCCAGATTTTCCTGTTTCTCAAACATCCGGGCAATATTGACAGACCTCATCTCAGTAGGATTTTTACGCAAATATTCCAAAGCAGGGAAATTAAACGAATGAATCCTACTTTCAGTACCCATTTTCCGGAACTCATCCGCGATAAACTGAGTATAGAAATCCAAAAATCCCAGGACATTGAATATTGCTATTTTCTTCCAGGGTAAACGATCGGCAGCATCACAATCCGGATGATCTTTCAAGGTAAGCCAGGCAGGCTTCAGCGTCCCCATCGGAGTCACCCGATAATGATTCTTCAAGGCGCTTCCACTCATATGGATTCCGACTTCCTCAAAAAATCGCTCAGCCTCACCGGTCAGTCTTGAAAATACCTCCATCCCCATTTTTACATAGGGATGGGCAGGCGCCTGTTCCTGCAACTGTCCGATAGCTTTCAAAGGATGAGCCACCTCTGTCCCGTCGGGCAACACATTCAGCAAATCCAAAGAACCGGAAGAAAAATGCAGGGCACTTTGTCCTGAAGATATAATGACACAACGTTGTCCGTGTTTCGACAAACAAATACCGGCAACCAATCCTGCCAGTCCACCCCCGATTATAATCGTATCGAATTTCATATTACTCTTCTTGTTTTTGAGACATTTTCAAACCGCACACACTTTCATAAATCCAGGCTGTATACTCACTTTCCCGCAAAGTATCCCCCCAGGCGATAGGCGCCATCCCCTTCCATCTCTCATTCAAGAAAGAAGCCAGATCTTCTTTCGCCCGTTTAGTACAATATTTATGCATACTGCTCATCAATCCGGCAGCCCGGCATGCACAAAGTTCTCCCTGACAGGTACCCATTCCGACACGCGTCCTTCTTCTCAAATCCACCAGATTGTGCACTTCTAATTCATTCAAAGCATACTTTACCTCTCCGACAGAAACTTCCTCACACTCACATACTAAACTATTTTCCAGCACATCATTCCCGGAAAATCTTTCCGCCAGATCTCCATGCCGGTAAATAGAAGAATTTCGCTGAGCCAAGGGTACCGAGATAATCTTTTTCTCCACTTCTTCACGATCCTCCCTCGAACCGGGCAATTTTTCACTGGCGGTCGTACACGGGACGTTCACATTCAACTTTTTACAAATTAAATCGGTAGCCCACTCAGCCATCAGCCGGTAGGTCATCAGCTTCCCGCCGGTAATCGTAATAAATCCCTCAAGTCCATCCCGGACAGCATGATCCAGCAGCACAATTCCCCGACTCACATTCCGGCCACTCGGATCGTCGTCTGCCGCAACCAAAGGCCGTACACCCGCATAAGCCCGCAAAATACGGGTTTGTGCCAGAACCGGAGCCAATTTTTCCCCTTCGCGTAACAATAAATCCACCTCACCGGGAGTCACATACATCCGGTCGACTTCATCAAACGACACCTTGCTCGAAGTGGTTCCGATCAATGAAATCGTGTCACCCGGAACCAGAATATCGGCATCCGCAGGCTTGCGGCACCGGTTCAAAACAATATTATTCACCCGATGCCCGAAAATCAGCAGGGCACCTTTAGCAGGCAGCATATTCACCGTTATTCCCGCCATCTTAGCGATGTTGTGTCCCCAGATTCCTCCGGCATTTACGACAACGTTAGCATAATAATTTTTAGTCTCTTTCGTCCTATGATCCAGGGCTTTCACTCCGACGATACGATCCTGTTCACGGATTAATTCCGTCGCCTCGTGGTAAGTGAGAATTTCAGCCCCATGATTACGGGCATCGATGATATTCGAAGTAGTCAAACGGAAAGGATCGACAGCCCCATCGGGAACCCTTACCGCCCCGATAATAGCCGGATTGGCAGATGGCTCCAGCAACAGCGCTTCTTTCGGATCGATAATATCGGCCCGGATTCCGGCACGTCGACAAGCATCGACAAATTTTGCCTGATATTGAATGTCATCCTCCGGCAAACTCAGGAACAGACCGTCGGTCTCTTCCACACAATGACTGGCAATCCGCCGAAGAATCCTGTTTTCTTTAATACATTCCTCTGCCGATTCCTGATCAGTCACTGCATAGCGGGCACCACTATGCAACAAACCGTGATTTCGTCCCGTCGCTCCCGTCGATATATCGAATCGCTCGATCAAAAGCACACGAATCCCTCTACGGGCACAGTCTCTGGCAATTCCAGCACCGGTTGCGCCACCGCCGATTACAATCACATCAAATGGCTTGGTCATATCATTTTGTTTCATTTGTGCAGAAAATTATATTTTCACCCACAAAGAAACAAACAATTCAAAACATTTCAAAAGAAAAACGAAAGTATTTTCAATCAAAACGAAAACAAATGAAACACCATATCCCAATTACTCCCCGAAACGAAAAACCATCTACCGAATGGCCTCACGTTGAAATACCCGGAAAAACAGCCTATTGTTTCCTGATTATTTTATTACTTTTGTATAAGTTCTAAAAACAAGACCATGCAGATATTACTCGCTTGTGCCAAAAACATGACGACAAGGCCTGAGCTTTCACCGTCAATCCTGACAAAGCCGAAGTTTCTGGAAGAAGCCGAACGCCATGCACTCCAATTAGCGGCCTTCACGGAAGCGGAATTGGGGAAAGCCCTGAAATGTAATCCACGCCTGGCTATCCTGAACAAACTACGTTATCTGTCTTTTTTCGATTCCGACGACAGCGGGCCTGCCGTGTTGTCATACAACGGCATAGTCTATCGCCACCTCCGCGCCTGGGAATTTACAGAAGCCGATTATGCCTACGCCAACAACCATCTGTGGATTTGCTCCTTTTTATATGGCCTGCTCCGGCCTATGGACCGGATCAAAAACTACCGTTTAGAGGGTAACGTAAAGTTACCGAACAACGACAACCGGAACATGTTCGATTTTTGGAAACCACGTTTGACCGATGTGCTGATCGATTCAGTAAAGCAGGACGATGGCTGCCTGGTGCATCTTGCCACAGAGGAAATGACCCGTCTGTTCGACTGGAAACGGGTCAGACGGGAAGTGAAAGTCCTGGAACCTCAATTTTTCATTCGTGAAGAAGACAAATTGAAAACCATTGTCGTATATGCCAAAATGTGTCGTGGTGCCATGACCCGCTATATCCTTCAAAATCGCCTGACGACTAAAGAAGAACTAACTGCTTTTTCCTACGAAGAATTCAATTACCGGCCCGAAATCGTCCACGCGAAAGCAGAGGCATTGCCGTTTGTATTGGAATAAATCACTTGTATCTTCGACATAAAAAATAAAGCTCCTTAGACGATCGACACCTTAATCCCCAACTCCTCTAATTCCCGGACCACTTTGGGAGATACGCCGGAATCGGTGATAATCTGGTCGACAGCATCCAGTTCGCAGATCTTTCCAAACCCCCGCCGGCCGAATTTAGAAGAGTCGGTCAGGACAATAATCTTTTGCGCCGCATCGATCATCGCACGATTTACACTGGCTTCCATAAAATTCGTGGTAGTCAGTCCATATTTTAAATCGATTCCATCTACCCCCAGAAAAAGCTTCGTCCCGGAAAAATTCTCCAACATCCGCAAAGCATATTCTCCGGTAACCGACGAAGAGGTATGCCGGACAATACCGCCCAACTGAATCACTTCCACCTGCTGACAATTCAGGAGAGCCATGGCAACGTTCATCGCAGAAGTCAGTACGGTCAGCTGAGCCTCCGGAGGTATACAGCGGGCAAAAGCCAATACCGTAGTACCGGAAGCAATAATGATAGCGTCATTGGGAGTCAGCATTTCGGCAGCCTTCATACCAATCCTTTTCTTTTCTTCCGGAAACTGTTTTTCTTTTTCCTGCACATGCCGGTTGGCTATATAGGGATCGATCTGAATAGCTCCTCCGTGTGAACGATATAGTAATTTCTTTTCTTCCAGTAATCCCAAGTCTTTCCGGATCGTCACCGAAGAAACATTCAATTGCCGGCTAAGACTATTTACTGAAACGATTCCGTTTACTTTTAATAATTCTAAAATCTTTTGATGTCTTTCAGACAATGACATGATCTTTTCCATTCCAGTTTTTAAATTCGTATAAAAGGGCTGAACATTCAGACACTTCACCTTATATTACACCAAATGAGCTAACAAAGGTAAAAATAATTACTCAGAATAGGATTTGGAAGTCAAGGAAAAATTATTTTATAACACCCGGCAGCCAGACAGGCCCCCAGGATAGGACCCAAAACCGGAACCCAGCTATATCCCCATCCACTACTCCCTTTACCCCGGATCGGTAAAACAAAATGAGCGAAACGGGGAGGCAAATCCCGGGCCGGATTGATAGCATAACCGGTAGCTCCTCCTAAAGACATACCGATAGCGACAATCAGGAAAGTCACCGGAAACAATCCCACAGATCCCAATCCGACCTCAGGCGTATTCCCATCGATAGCCAGACACAAAATGACAAAAACCAACACAAAAGTACCGATGACCTCACAGATCAGATTACGGGGGATATTCCTGATTGCAGGCATCGTACAGAAAGTACCTAATTTCACATCGGGATCTTCTGTTGCATCGTAATGATCTTTATAGAAAACATAGACCAGAACAGCTCCCAAAAATCCACCGGCCAATTGCGCTATAATATAGGCAGGTACATAAGCCCAGGGAAAAGTATGAGCCAACGCCAAACCGATAGACAAAGCCGGATTCAGGTGAGCTCCCGAGTAGGGAGCGGCCACAAATGCCCCACACATGACGGCAAATCCCCAGGCAAAAGTAATCACCACCCAGCCTCCGCCGAAACCTTTGGAATGCTTCAGTAATGAACTGGCCACCACTCCGTCTCCCAGCAGGATCAGCAAAGCAGTACCGATAAATTCGAACAGACATTTTGTGAATAAAGAAATCGTCATAGCAAGCCAATATACAATTATCGTTCAAGCACCCGATCGACAGCATCTCTCCATCCCTCTTTCAGTTCTTCCATTTTCTGTTGTTCTCCGGAAGGAATAAATTCCTTTTCTTTATGCCAATGTTGACGGATTTCATGAATATCGCTCCAATAACCTACCGCCAAACCGGCCAGATAAGCAGCCCCCAGGGCTGTGGTCTCGATGATCTTGGGTCGTATGACCGTGGTATTCAAAATATCGGCCTGAAACTGCATCAACACATTATTCGCAGCAGCTCCTCCATCCACCCGCAATTCTTTCAATTCGATACCGGCATCCCGGATCATGGCATTGACCACATCCATGGTTTGAAAAGCGATTCCCTCCAAGGCAGCCCTGGCAATATGAGCGGCTGTCGTTCCACGGCTAATACCCGAAATAGCTCCCCGGACATCCTGATTCCAATAGGGAGCGGCCAAGCCTGTCAATGCCGGTACAAAATAAACCCCACCGGCATCCGGCACACTATGTGCCAAAGTCTCCACCTCGCCCGAAGAGCGGATAATCCCTAAACCATCCCTCAACCACTGAACGATCGCCCCGCCGACAAAAATGCTTCCTTCGAGGGCATAAGTCACTTCTTCTCCGATTTTCCAGGCAATGGTCGCCAGCAGATTATTCTTCGAGACAACCGGTTTATCACCACTATTCATCAAGAGGAAACACCCCGTTCCATAAGTATTCTTTACCATTCCGGGTTCGGTACACATCTGACCGAACAAGGCAGCCTGCTGATCCCCGGCAATGCCTGCAATCGGTATTTTATGGGCAAAGAGGGTCGTTTTCGTGTGTCCATATATTTCGCTGGAGGTCTTGACTTCAGGTAACATCGCGGCAGGAATACCGAACAGTTCCAATAATTCCGGATCCCAGGCCAGCCGATGGATATTATAAAGCATCGTACGGGAAGCATTGGTGACGTCCGTAACATGTACTTCCCCACGGGTCAATTTCCAGACCAGCCAGGAATCCACCGTTCCAAAAATAAGCTTTCCGGCTTCGGCTTTTTCCCTTGCCCCCTCGACATGATCCAGAATCCATTTGACTTTAGTGGCACTGAAATAAGCGTCTATGATCAATCCGGTCTTCTCCCGGATAAATTCGGTTTTCCCCTCAGCCTTCAAAGCATCACAGTATGAAGCCGTACGGCGGTCTTGCCAGACGATAGCATTATAAACCGGTTGTCCGGTCTCCCGATCCCATACAATCGTCGTCTCCCGCTGATTTGTAATCCCGATGGCAGCGATGTCCAATCCGTTAATACCGGCCGAAGCAATAGCCCCGGCAATCACAGAAGCCTGGGAGGTCCAGATTTCCTGCGGATGATGTTCCACCCATCCCGGCTGAGGAAATATCTGCCGGAATTCTTGCTGAGCCACAGCTTTGATTTCACCATCGTGGTCGAAAACAATTGCCCGGGAACTACTGGTTCCCTGATCGAGCGATAAAATATACTGTTCTGACATTCCTGAATAATTATAATATACTTTTTCAGTTACAAGGGTTACAGCGGTTAACTTAACTCCTGAACCCCTTGCCGCCTTTAAAACCGCTGTAACTTTCAAATATACGTTTTACTCTAAAATATAGTGTCCGGCCAAATCGGTAAACTCTTTTACCTGCCCATCGATCCAAGCCTGATCGTATCCCAATTCTTTGGCAACGATCCGGGCCACTTTAGGGGCAACTTCGGCAGCCACCCGGGCATCCAGGAACAATAACCTGACACGCCTGGCCAGTATATCCTCAACATTCAATGCCATCTCTTCCCGAACCGCCCATACCACCTCGGCCACAGTGTAATCATATTTGGGATGCAGTTTTTCGGCCATAGCCGGATCGGACTGCATCAAGGTTTTGATCGCCTGAATATCCGAGCCATAAATATACAAATGATTATTGAGATCCGGATTTAATTGATAACCATGAATCCTGAATTTTTTTGTCACACATGCTTTCTTTTCCAGCAGATTCAATTCGATCGCCTTATCCACCGTATCTTCAGCCATTCTCCGATAGGTGGTCCATTTCCCTCCGGTGATGGTAATCAGCTTATTTTCAGAAACAAAAATCTTATGACTCCGGGAAATTTCTTTCGTACTTTTACCTTCCTTTTTGGGAGCCGCTAATGGACGTAATCCGGCAAATACCGAAAGGACATCGCTCCGTTGAGGTTTACGAGTCAGGTAACGTCCGGCCGTATTCAGGATAAATTCGATTTCCGACTCCAGAGCTTGTGGCTCCAATTCCGGATGTTCCCGTAAAGTATCGGTCGTTCCGACAACCACTTTGTCATGCCAGGGCACGGCAAACAATACCCGGCCATCGTCGGTCTTGGGGATCATGATAGCGTAATCACTTTGCAGAAACGACTTATCCAGGACCAAATGTACCCCTTGGCTCGGTTTCACCATATGCTCGTGAGTCGGCACATCCATTTCCATAATGCTATCCACAAAGATGCCGGTCGCATTAATCACCGCTTTGGCTTTCACTTCATATTCCTGCCCGTTCATCAAATCCTGAACCTTCACCCCTCTTGCCCGGCCATCGGATCCGTGTAATATCGCCGTTACTTTCATACGGTTGATCGGACATCCGCCATTTTCGACACAGGACTGAGCCAGATTGACTGCCAGGCGGGAATCGTCGAATTGACCGTCATGATAGACTACCCCTCCCTTCAAACCATCCACCCGGACCGTCGGTAAATAAGACGTAGTCTTCTTTTTGGATACATATTTAGAACGCCCCAGACTAAGACGGCCGGCGAGGATATCGTATATCGTCAGTCCGACTGTATAAAGAAAGTTATCCCAATAACGATAATTCGGAATCAGAAAAGATTGATTTTTTACCAGATGCGGAGCATTCTGTTGGAGTAATCCTCTTTCGTACAAAGCCTCCAATACCAATGAAACATCTCCCTGAGCCAAATACCGGACTCCTCCATGCACCAACTTGGTACTACGACTGGAAGTTGCTTTTGCAAAATCTTCCCATTCGAATAAAGCGACACTATACCCTCTTGTAACTGCATCTACGGCAACTCCCAAACCGGTTGCACCTCCTCCGATAACGACAACATCCCAGACTTTGGACGGATCAGAGATTTTGGATAATAAATCTTCTCGTTTCATAGTTATTTTATCTGATTTATAACCTTGTACGAAAAATAAATTAAAAAGTATCTCTTTCTGTCAGAAAAATACAGGGTCTTCCTGGTTTTCAAAATAAAACGATCCGTATACTTTATCAAAATATTCACTATTTTAGAGGCTCCAAAACATCTGGGATAAACACGTTGTAGTTTTACCCGGAAAGAACACAGCATTAAAAGTATGTAAGTATGAATATCGTATTTGTCGAATCGTTAGGAATGTGCGAATGCACGATAAACAAAAGTCTGGCTACTCTGAAAAACCAGGGACATACAGTCACTTTTTATCACGACCGGAATGAGAATGAAGAGGTATTGATCGAAAGAGCCCGAAATGCCGAAGTTGTCGTAGTCAGCAATATTCCGTTGCGGAAACATTTCTTTGAAAATTGTCCGAAGCTCCGGATGCTCTCTGTAGCCTTTACCGGAGTGGACCATATCGATCTGGAAGCATGTAAAAAACGGGGTATCACGGTTTGTAATGCCGCCGGTTACTCTACAGAAGCAGTAGCCGAATTAACGATCGGAATGATGATCGCCGTGTACCGAAAAATGGTAGGCGGAGATGCCATTCTCCGTATCGGCGGAGACCGGCAGGGAGTCCTGGGAAGCGAACTTCACGGAAAAACAGTAGGTATCGTCGGGCTCGGAGCCATCGGCCAACGGGTAGCTCTGTTAGCCAACGCTTTCGGATGCAAGGTTTTAGGCTATAACCGCAGCCCCAAGGCCCTTCCTCATATCACCCAGGTGGACAAAGATACCCTTCTGCGTCAATCGGATATCATTACGGTACATCTTCCCTTGAACCCGGAAACCAAAGCATTTATCGGGACAAACGAATTTGCACTCATGCAACCACATGCTGTCCTGATCAACACCGCCCGGGGACCCATCGTCAGCCAGGAAGCGCTTTACAATGCCCTGAAAAAAGGACAAATAGCCGGAGCAGCCGTCGATGTCTACGATCAGGAACCTCCGCTTCCTCTGAACCTGGAATTATTTAATGCACCTAATCTACTGATGTTGCCGCATATGGGCTACGCCACCCGGGAAGCTTTTGAAACCCGGCTGAATATCGTAATCAGGAATATCGAAATGTGGCTGAACAATACCCCACAAAATCAGGTTCTTTAAATCGATAAGTGTATGTTAAAATTATTCATCGTCTTTTTTGTCTTTTGCCATTTACCGGATGGAGCAAAGATTATCGGGTCAGATTAGAGGTGAAAAATCTACCGGCCGATTCTCAACCCATTCTATTACGGTTTTATAACGGAGCATTATTTGCCTTAGATACCTTACCTGTACGCTCACAAAATACATTTGGAATGGGTAAATATCACAGAAGGCAGTTTTGACAGTGAAATAGCAAACGACTATAATCTTTTCGCTACTCCTTCGATGTTTTTGATCGACGAAAATCACAAGATTATCGCCAAACCGACTACGATCGGGGAATTGGAGAAAAACATAAGGGAACTGATAGAAAAATAATATTGCTGTCCGCTAAAGCAGTTATTTTAGCGGACAGCATAACACTAAGGAACAAACTTATAGACGATGTCATCAAAACAAACATATCCGGCATTGTCTTTTACGAATGCTGTTACATGAGAACGGGATCTGGGCATGGAAGGTGTTTCTTCCCACTCATCTTTCAGATAGTTGTACCGACAACAATACCAATAGGGTGGGGCTACGCTTAATCCTAAGTCACCACCTACAATATAAGCATATTCCTGCCCGTCCACAGTCAACACGAATGAAGATGCATACGAACGTGTAATTCCCGGATACTTGTCAGGCAAAAGCGAATTCAACGGTATAAAACGGAACTCTTTCGGGTCGAATCGATAAACATCCCGACAATCTTCGTAGCTGCTGTGTCCGAAACAAAGATAAACGGTTCCGTTGAGTTGAAATGTAGTGGCTCCTGCTTTCGGCAATACCATATTGGCTTTCCCTCCCCAACCGTATTGAGGATCGAATTGATAAAATTCACCGGAATATAGTCCATTAGCTTTCAAACCGGTTCCGACATATCCCATGCCGTTTAAAGAGAAAGCCACAGCATCCACCACAGCATCTCCCGGAAATTCAAATGTCAGGGAATCCCAACTATTGCTTGTGGCATCATACACCCAAAAATCTTTATAGTATTCCTTTTCATCAGTGATAGACTTGCCCAGACCGATATATGCCTTGTCTTTTATTGTAAATGCAACTGCCCCGATCCGGGGTTTACCCGGAAAATCTTTCATCGCCTCCCCATAGCTTGTTTTCGTATACCGCCTTAACTCGTTGGGCGAGCTATAGGAAGATGAAAAGGGAATTCCTAAACCCATATACAAAGAATCTCCTATGGAGAAACAGATACCTTGGTTACTATTAGTGTAAAAATAAGAATCTACCACTTCCCATTTCCCAACCAAAGAAGGAATTATCTTTTCCTCATCGTCGTTACATGAGATCAGGAAAAGACAAAAAATTAAAATATAGAAAATTACTTTCATTCCGGTAGCATTTCGGTTAATCTAAGTGCTCCATCAAATGGAGTATAGTAAAATGTACCTGAAAGGGGTTCCTGCCTTTTACCTTTAAAAGCTGTTGATCCTACCTTTTCACCTTTAAAATATACCCTGAGATAATATTCAACTATATTCCAATATTGGTCTCCTGCTGTTTGAGTCTGTTGACCTTCTACTAACATTCCATAAGGGAAATAAACTGTATACCAGACATCTTGACTAGTACCGTTTGCGTATAATTCCATTTTTGGAGCAGGTTTTTTATCGACATAAGTATCAAACCAACTTTCCAATTCATACCCCACCTTTTTGAAGGAATAGTTTCTACCATCTGTTTTTTCCTGATAACTAATTCGAATATAAACATTTCGTGTGTAGTTAGGTATAGATAAACCTGTTTTATCATAAAATGTCAAAATTCCTCTGCATGTTCCATTTGCCGGATTATTTGAAAGTGTCGGATCATAATAAGTATAATAAGCAACTTCTTGATCTATATTATAAAGAGGAAATAATGAACGGGTTTTAATTGCATTTTGCGAATCATTAAAATTATAAACATAGATATTTTTAGACAAATCAGTTTCTGTAATTTCAATTAATTCCTGATAATTATTAATATCCCCATTTTTCCATATTTTGTATTGATTAGGGGTTATTTGATAAATGGTGTCTCCAATAGCAAAAAATCCATCTTCATTCAAAACATTTGAATAAGTAGGCATACATAGATTTAATTGATATAATTGGGTTCCGTCGTCTAAATTTGTTTCTTTAATAAAATTTGTTTTTAATAATTCACGATAATAATCACAATGTCTGTCTACTTTGTAATATTCTTCATCAGAAAGATTTCTTAGAAATAAAGCACGACGATATTCTCGCTCGGTTAAAGTATCGAAAATACTTCTTTGAGATTTAAAAGAGGCTTTAATTGGATCTGGTAAATCGTTATTCAAAGCCGATACCAAACTTTCTTCATTGGGAAAAACCAGCAAATTATTTGTGACTTGGATTTCAGATTTTTTTTCTTTGTTATCTGATCTATCAATTTCTTCCTCTGAACAGGAAAACATTACAGCACTTATTAGCGCTATTAAAAAAATTTTTGTTTTCATATCAAATTTATAAAGATTATCCAACAAATATATAATATATTTTCTATTTTCAAAAAAATCGATTATTTTTATTTCATAAAACTTTTTGATATAAAAATCAGAGCTAATCCCATCAGCAGAATTCAGCCCTAATTAGAAACCACAAATTTTACCATTACTAATTTTTATCAGGCAACAATAAAAGAGTATGATGATTCGTTTGCTTTAATCTTTAAAATAAATTCGTTTCACGCGGAGAGACACGCTGGTCAATATTTCATAGGGGATCGTACCTAATTTATCGGAAAGCTCGGTCACCAAAATATGTTTTCCGAATATTTCCACCTCATCCCCGACCTGTGCGTCCGTATCGGTGATATCCACCATACAGGCATCCATGCAGATATTCCCGACAATGGGAACTCTTTGTCCTCCGATCCATACTTCACCGACTCCGCAGCTCAGGTGGCGGTCGAGCCCATCCGCATAGCCGACAGGAATAACGGCAATACGGGTATCCCGGCCCAATACACCCTTCCGTCCGTATCCTACCGTCTGATCTCCCTTCACCTGACGAACTGCCGCAATATAGGTCTTAAAGCTACTGACAGGCCATAACGGTGCCCCCACGGCACTGATCCCATGTAATCCGATACCCAAACGGACCATATCGAAAGCATACTGTCCGAACCGTTCTATTCCGGCGGAGTTGAGAATATGCCGGATAATCGGATAATCGAAACGGGCCTGGACTTCTTTCGTCATTTCAATAAAACGGTTGATCTGGAACAACGTATACTCATCGTGTCGGGCTTCGTCACTCCCGGCCAAATGTGAAAACATGGAACGGATTATGACTTTCCGTTTCGTTTCGAAAAACTTCAGCAAAGCGGGCAGATCTTCCGGATCCAAGCCGGAACGATTCATCCCGGTATTCAATTTCAAATGTACAGGATATTTTTCTATGCCATGTTTGGTCAGGACCCGGTCGAAAGCCTCCAGTAATTCGAGAGAATAAATCTCCGGTTCCAGATTAAATTCGATCATATGATCGAAAGCCTCCGGTTCAGGATTCATGACACCGATAGGTATGGTTATTCCGGCAGCTCTTAACTCTACTCCTTCATCTGCAAAAGCCACCATCAGGTAATTTACCCCCTGATATTGTAACAAACTCGCTACTTCCCCGGCTCCGCTCCCATAAGAAAAAGCTTTGACCATAACAGCGATCATCGTCTTCCGGGGCAACAAAGAACGGAAATAATTCAGGTTATGCACCATTGCATCGAAATCAACTTCGAGCACGGTAGCGTGGGACTGTTTCTGTAAAAAACCGGCGATATATTCGAAACGGAACTTACGGGCACCTTTAATCAGAATCACCTGATCTTTAAACTGCTCCCTGTTCTCTTGGCGCAGGAAACTATCCGTATCCTTGTAGAAACGACAGCGGGGGACCAAAAAATAAGGTTTATACCGGCTTAACTTTTCCCCGATACCTATAAATAAAGAAACCTTCGCCTTTCGCAACAACAACGCTACCTCCCGGTACAACTCTCTCTCACCGGTTCCCGTATCCACGAAATCAGACAAAATCACGACTTTCTCACGCCCGGCATCCTGCATAGCCAGGGTATTCAATGCCAACTGAAACGAAGCGGCATCCGAATTATAGTAGTCATTGATCAATACACAACGATTTATACCATCTTTTATTTCCATCCGCATCGCCAAAGGCTGCAAACGGGCTACCCGTTCGGCGATAAAAGCCGGAGAAATCCCTTCCAGCAATAAAACACATACGGCATTCATACAATTTTCAAAAGAAGCTTCATCCGGGAACGGTATAGACAAAGTAAACGCAACATGCTCATATCCGACGGCTACCAGGCGTTCATGGGCAGTGCTCCCTTTCTCTTCAACCCGGACAGTTGCATTTTTCCCACTTCCCCAGATCATTTTTTTTACATCCGGTCGAAGCCGGCTAGCTATATAGTCCAAAGCCTCCCCTTCCCTTCCGATAATACAACGGCAATCCCGAAACAATATGGCTTTCTCCGCTAATTTCTGTTGTCTGGATTCAAAATTCTCTCCATGCGCATCTCCCAAATGCGTAAAAATCCCGATCTCAGGCCGGATCATTGCCTGCAACTTACCCATCTCTCCCGGCAGAGAGATTCCGGCTTCAATGATGGCCAAACGGGTAGAAACATCCATACCCAACAAAGACAAAGGGACTCCGACCTGTGAATTGTAACTGCGGGGACTGCGATAAATACCCGGTTCATCCGATAATAACTGATATAACCATTCTTTGACGATCGTTTTTCCATTACTCCCGGTGATACCGACCACTTCAGCCTTCATTTGACCGCGATACCAGGCTGCCAATTGCTGAAGTGCCGGTAAAACCTCATCGACGACAAAAAAATTAGCCCCGGACAAAGGAAGAAAATCCGCTCTCAGCCCGGTCACCACAAAATTCCTTACCCCCTGTTCATACAATTTTTCTACATAATCATGTCCATCATGATTAATTCCTTTTAAAGCAAAAAATAAAGTCGACTCGGGTTTATTCACCGACCGGCTATCCACGCTTACTTCTGTAATCTCAAAGTCCTTTACCTCACAGGCTTTGCAATCCAAGATCCTTAAAATTTCTTTACTACTAAACATACACTTCGTTTCATTCACTCTGAACATATAATATCTCCTCTTTTCCCCCCTCCCACTTATACTTATAGCCTTTTACTTTTTTAAAGTACCGGTGCAAACAAACGCGCCACCGATTCACACACTTTTTCCCGTTTCGTCCTGAATTTCCATCTTTGTATCGCTCCCTCGGTACTGACTTTCAAATCTTTCATAAAATCTACCGCTAATTTTTTCACCACTTCGCGGTCGTAAATGATCAGGCTTACTTCGAAATTCTGCTCAAAACTTCTCAAATCCATATTAGCCGTCCCGACGCTGGCCACACTGCCGTCAACAATAATTACCTTACTATGATTGATCCCTTTCTGGTACCAATAAATCTTTACACCGGCTTCCAACAATTCTTCGACATACGAACGGGTACACCAATGTGTCAGCCAGGAATCGGACTTATGAGGCAACAGCAATCTGACATCCACCCCGCTCATTGCAGCCGTCTTCAAGGAATTCAATGTCGTCTCTCCGGGCATAAAATAAGGTGTCGAAATAAAAACATATCGTTTCGCCATATTGATCAGCGTAAAATAAGACTGCTGAATGGAAGCCCAGTCACTATCCGGTCCCGAAGTAACCGTCTGCACGATAACATTATTATCGGCCTGATGGTAGGGCAAGTATTCATTCTTATCCAACAACAATTCCTGCCGGACAAAATACCAGTCGATCAGGAAAATCACCTGCAACGAAGTCACGACTTCCCCGGTCACTTTCAGGTGGGTATCTCTCCAAATGCCTATTCCGGGTACTCCGTCCATATAACGATCGGCGATATTCAGCCCCCCGACAAATCCCACTTCTCCATCCACGACGGCAATTTTCCGATGGTTCCGGTAATTGGCTTTATTCGCCAAATGGTGGAAACGTACCGGCAAAAAGGGATAAATCTGTATATCGGATTTCCTCAATTCCCGGATAAACTCCTTGGACAAGCTCCATGATCCCACATCATCGTAGATGATCCGGATTTCGACTCCTTCGGCAGCTTTTTGAAGTAAAATCTCCTTCAGTTCAGTAGCCAATCTCCCTTCTCCGATAATATAGTACTCCAAATGGATAAACTTTTTGGCATTTTTCAAAGCCCCGAATAAAGCCGGAAATGTCTCTTCGCCATTATTCAAAATTTCGACCTGATTATAACGGGTCAATAAAGCTTTACTATTATTCAACAATAAAGTCATCAGCTTCCGCACTTCTACCGTCTCCCGCTTTTTCAAAAACTCCGATTTCCGGATCAGCTGTTTCTGATCTTCGCTCATATACTGGAGCCATTTCATATCGCCCAGGCCTTTCATCGAAAACATCTTATTTTTCCGGTAATTCACACCGAAATAGAGATAGAAAAGGAAACCGACCAACGGAACGGTCACCAGGACGATAATCCATGCCAAGGTTCGCACCGGATTCCGGTTTTCAAGAATCACATTAAAAACCACACTGGCCACAGTAAGGATATACAGGGCGATTAAAACATATATGATAATTTGCAACCAGGACATAAAAAATATAAAAAATGGAAAAGTTTTCAGTTTTCAATTTTCAAATAATTTTATCTTTGTATTATGAATACAATCCATCATTTATCCCAATACGCTTTGCAGGAACTAAAAGATTCATATTCCGAACATGAAATCGAATGTATCTGCAAGATCATTTACATGGATGTTTTGCATTATACAAATATAGACATCCATCTTAGAAAAAACGAAATTTTAGAGGAAAGCTTTATAAATAAATTTATCGGAATCGTTCGCTTATTGAAATCCGGTTCTCCGATACAGTATATCCTCGGAGAAACCGGGTTCGCCGGTTTAAGATTCAAACTGTCCCCCTCGACTTTAATCCCACGTCCGGAAACCGAAGAATTGGTCCGATGGGTGGGAGAATGGCTCAAGCCGGGCAACCGCCTGCTCGACGTCGGGAGTGGAAGCGGTTGTATCGGAATTTCCCTGGCCCGGTTGTGTCAAGGAGCTCACGTCACAGGGGTCGATATTTCTCCGGAAGCGATTGAGCTGGCCCGGGAAAATGCAATACTGAACGGCGTTAAAGCGGAATTCCTTCTCCGCGACATCCTACACCCCCAAACCGCCTCCTGGGACACTTACGATCTGATCGTCAGTAATCCCCCCTATATCCGGGAAAGCGAAAAAGGAACGATGGAAGCCAAAGTACTCGATCATGAACCTCATCAGGCTTTATTTGTCCCCGACGAAGATCCACTCCTGTTTTACCGGGCCATAGCAGAATTCGGACTGACCCACTTACACCCTCAAGGACTTTTATTTTTCGAAATCAACGAAGCCTTCGGCCAGGAAACGATAGCCCTGCTGAGCCGATATGGCTACAGGAATATCGAATTACGAAAAGATTTTTATGGGAAAGAACGAATGGTGAAAAGTGAAAAGCCGGCACAAACAGGAAATCGGCATAACTAATATCGGATAGAGATGAATAAAGAGAAAGCCTTAAGCTTAGCGGCCGCTATCTGCAGTAAAAAAGAACATTGCAGTTGGGAAATCCAGGAAAAACTGGTCAAATGGGAAATACCTGAAAAAGAAATCGACCGGATTATGACTTTTCTGCATCAGCATCGATTCATCGACGATGCCCGTTATGCCCAAGCCTATGCCGAAGATAAGTTCCGGTTCAACCATTGGGGAAAACAGAAAATAGCCCTTATGCTCCATCGTAAAAAAATCGATCCGGACCTCATTTCCCAAGTATTAGAAGCGTTGGATACCGATACCTATCAGGAAGCCTGTCTCACTCTGTTAAAACAAAAAATGAAATCCCTGGCCGGCGAAGAGCCTTATAAACGAAAAGCCAAACTGATCCGCTTCGGATTAAGCCGCGGATTCGGCTATGAGGTGATCGACCGATGCCTCCAACGCTTACCCGGTCATACAGACGAAGAGGCAGAAAATTCGTAGAAATCAGTTCATAAAGCCGATGGCCCCTGCAATATTTTTTTACAACTACTTCAGCGGCCGAACGGGCCACTCCGGTTCCGTCAAGAAGGCGCCCCCGCAAGAAGGGTACTGACTTCTATGAACCATTCCTGAGAACAATGGAGGAAACAGAGCAAACTTCAATTCTCCGTTTCTTCCAATTTATAGTGGATTTACTTTTTTGTCTCACCGGATATTAGTTTTGATTTTTATTTTTTATAGTTTTGAACGAAAAATTCCGGAAATATGTATTCAATTCATGCCTTCTTACTGCAAAAAGAACTTTTTCGAAGTCCCGAACCAGTAAAAACGACTGTCGTATCTTCTTTTACCGACACCCCTGCTTTACAACAAATAGCCAGGCAGGCAGATTCGGATTATATCCTTTTCTATACCGGTACTTCTCCCATCGAGCTGCATCCTTATGCAATCGGGCGCATGTACCAGATAGCCGAAAGTAATGACGGAGCACTGTTTTACAGTGATTACCAGGAAATCCGGCAAGGCAAAAAAATACACCATCCCACCTTGGAATATCAAACCGGAAGTATACGGAACGATTTTGATTTCGGGCAACTATTATTATTCCGTAACGACAGTTTTCAGCAAGTAGTCGCTCAAATGAATACCGATTACCGTTTTGCAGCTCTCTACGAATTAAGGTTAAGTATTTCGCGTTTAGGAAAAATCGTACATATACCGGAAACCCTTTATACCGTACAGCCCACCGATCTGCGGTTATCCGGTGAAAAACAGTTCGATTATGTCGATCCGGCCAACCGGGAAGTGCAGTTGGAGATGGAAGCCGTTTGTACAGCCCACCTCCAGGCGATCGGAGCCTGGTTAGCTCCCGAATTTCAGCGTATAGACTTCGGGCAGGAGAATTTCGCCCGGGAAGCCTCTGTGATTATTCCCGTCAGAAACCGCAAACGTACCATTGCGGAAGCTGTAGAATCGGCCTTGCAGCAACAAACTGATTTTTCTTTTAATGTCATTGTAGTAGATAATCACTCTACGGACGGCACCGGTCAGATTCTGACAGAATTGTCCCGGCGGTACCCCAATCTGATTCATCACATCCCCGCTTCCACCGAATTAGGCATCGGAGGATGCTGGACGGAAGCGATCCTATTACCGGAATGCGGTAAATTCGCCATACAACTCGACAGCGACGATCTGTATAAGGACTGTCATGTATTACAACGTATCGTCGACACCTTCTATCAGGAGAATTGTGCCATGGTGATCGGTAGCTATCAGATGGTCGATTTCAAGTTGGAAGAAATTCCGCCAGGGCTTATCGCCCACCGGGAATGGACTCCAGACAACGGGCGTAACAATGCCCTGCGCATAAACGGGCTCGGCGCACCACGGGCATTCTACACTCCCGTGTTAAGGCAAATCAAATTTCCGAATGTGAGCTACGGCGAAGACTATGCAACCGCCCTGGCCATTTCACGAAAATACCCCATCGCCCGTATTTACGATCCCCTGTATTTATGCCGGCGTTGGGAAGAAAATTCAGATCACGATCTGGACATACAGCAACTGAACAACTATAATTTTTATAAAGACAAAATCAGGACCCTGGAAATCCAGGCCCGAATTTCCGGGAAATAACCGGAATAAATTTTTAATTTCATGAATAGTAAAGATTTACTTCAACTCTATAACGGCCAACTTCAGGAATTCGAACTGGCTAAAAAAAATTATACCGATCTGCAACAAGCCGTCTACCGGGATATTCCATTCGATCTTTTTCGTCTCCGGATCCAGTATAATCCAGCCAGAATGATTTCTACCAATGCCAGAATAGATGTCCGGACATTACAGAACCGGAAATGTTTTCTATGCCGGGAGCATATGCCGGAAGCGCAAAAAGGAATCCGTTACAACGATCGTTATTCTATTTTTATAAATCCCTATCCCATTTTCGAACGTCATTTTACGGTACCTTCCCGCCACCATGAACCTCAATGCATCGGGGGACGATTTGAAGACCTGCTGGATCTCACTTTCGATTTTCAGGGGTATACCTTATTTTATAACGGTCCCACTTGCGGCGCTTCTGCCCCGGACCATTTTCACTTTCAAATGTGCCCGCGGCATCTTATGCCTTTGGAAGAAGATGCCGCCAATGAAGAGCTCCGCCGTTATCTGGTAAAAAAAGACTACTATTCGGTTTCTATATTAAAGGACTATCTTCGCGAAGTGATCCTTTTACAAGCTTCCGACTCCCATCTCCTTTCGGTTCTCTTTCGGCAGACCATGGAAATCATCGGCCGATCCATTCCGTTCGAAGAAGAACCGATGATCAACCTGCTCGGCTGGTTCGACAACTGTCAATGGACCGTTTGTCTTTTTCCCCGCCGCACACGCCGTCCCCGGCAATTTTATGCAGAGGGAACGGAGAAAATATTGTTCAGTCCGGGATGTGTCGATATGGCCGGCCTGATCATTTCTCCCCGGGAAGAAGATTTCCGGAAATATTCAGCCGGTTTATTGACCGATATGTTCAGTCAGGTAACCGCCGGCCCGGATAGCTGGGAAGCGATACAAAAAGAATTAATCCGATTATAAGTTAACCTTGCCTATGCAGAAATATTCACACCTCCCACAACTGGAAGTCGGTATCCTGTTTTCACCGGAAATCTGTTTCCGGCTGAACGGAATTTTCACCTGCCGGACTACAGGAAAAAAATATACCGGAGCATATAACATCCGGCAAACAGAGGACGGTTACCTGTTAAGTCAGGCAGATCATCGGGAACCGGTTTCTTTACCTCTGACGTTCGAACCGGAAGACGACACGACTTCCGACTTCGATTTAACCGATGTCGTCATCGGTATTCAATTTCATTGGGAACGTAAGGAAAATCAAAAGTTTAAGGGGAAGCTAAAAATCATCGACGAACAAAAACACCTGACAGCGATAAATATCCTTTCTTTGGAAGACTATCTACTCAGTGTGATATCTTCTGAAATGCGTGCCACCTCGTCAGCTGAATTTCTGAAAGCCCACGCCGTTATTTCCCGGAGTTGGCTGCTCGCTCAGATCGATAAAGCCAAAACAGTACGGGGCACATACAGCTCTTGCCGGGTGGATCAGGAAGAATACATTCGCTGGTACGACCGGGAAGACCATGCCCATTTCGATGTCTGCGCCGACGATCATTGTCAACGTTATCAAGGGATCAGTAAAGCCTATACCCCTGCTGTCCGGGAAGCGCTGGAAGCTACCCGGGGAGAAGTACTTACCTACGAAGGAACCATTTGTGACGCCCGCTTTTCAAAATGCTGCGGAGGAGCCACCGAACGCTTCGACAATACCTGGGAACCGGTAGTACATCCTTATCTGGATAAGATCACAGACGCACCCGAAGATTTGGAAACCGGAGACTTACGGGATGAACAGACAGCCCGGAAGTGGATCCTTTCTTTCCCGCCTGCTTTCTGCCATACAACCGACCGGCAAATATTGTCACAGGTATTGAACGACTATGACCAGGAAACCCAGCATTTTTTCCGTTGGCAAGTCAGCTATCCGGCCGAACAATTATCGGAATTGGTCTATCGGAAAATCGGTATCGATTTCGGTACGATCCGGGATATTCAGCCCATCGAGCGAGGTGTATCGGGCAGATTGATCCGTGTAAAAATCACCGGAGACAAAAAGACGCTGGTCATAGGTAAAGAATTGATCATCCGGAAAGCTTTCTCAGAATCCCATCTATATAGTTCGGCATTTATCGTCGAAAAGCAGGATGGAATATTCACTTTCCACGGTGCAGGCTGGGGGCATGGAGTCGGGCTTTGTCAGATAGGAGCCGCAGTGATGGGAGCCCGGGGCTATAATTATAAGGCCATTTTACAACATTATTTCAAAGGGTGTGAGTTAATAAAAATGTATGAATAAGAAAACAGAAAACAAAGCGGTTTCTCCCTGGCAATGGGTGCCTTCTCTATACTTTGCCCAAGGTATTCCCTACGTCGTCGTCATGAGCGTTGCAGTCATTCTATTCAAACGCATGGGCATGTCGAATACCGATATCGCCCTTTATACCAGTGGTTTGAATCTTCCCTGGGTGATAAAGCCATTGTGGAGCCCTTTGGTCGATCTGCTGAAAACCAAACGCTGGTGGATCGTGGTCATGCAAATCCTGGTCGGTGCAGGATTGGCAGGAATCGCCTTGACGATCCAAGGCCCCCTGGCTTTCCGGTATTGCCTGGCTTTCATGTGGTTGCTGGCATTCAGTTCGGCCACCCACGATATTGCTGCCGACGGATTTTATATGTTAGGGTTAAATGAAAAAAAACAAGCTTATTTCGTCGGTATCCGCAATACTTTTTATCGTTTTGCGGTTATTTTCGGCCAGGGTATACTGGTAATGTTCGCCGGCTGGCTCGAACAACGCTACGCCAGGGAGATGCCGGAAACCGCAGCCATCCCCCAAGCCTGGTCGCTGACTTTTTACCTGCTGACAATCCTGTTTGCCCTTCTGTTCGTTTATCACTATTTGTTTTTACCCCACCCCCGGCGGGATACTTGTACCCTTCCACCTCAACAAGCCTCTGCCGGAAGAGTATTCAAAGAATTTCTAGGTACTTTCACCTCTTTCTTCCAAAAGAAACACATCGTCAGTGCCCTGATCTTCATCCTGCTCTATCGGTTCGCCGAAGCGCAGTTGGTGAAAATCACTTCTCCCTTCCTGCTGGATACTCCGGCTACCGGAGGGCTTGCCCTATCTACGGCAGAAGTCGGCTTTATCTATGGTACGATCGGCGTCATCGCCCTGACGATCGGAGGAATTGTCGGAGGAATCGCTATGGCACGGCGGGGATTGAAGTCCTGCCTATGGACCATGACCATTGCCATGAACCTGCCCAATATCGTGTATCTGTATCTCTCCTTCGCCCGACCGGAAAGTATAGGAATCATATCGGGCTGCGTCGCCATCGAACAATTCGGTTATGGTTTCGGATTCACTTCCCTCACCTATTTTATGATGCTATTCAGCAACGGCAAACACCAAACCGCCCATTATGCGATCTGTACCGGTTTCATGGCTTTAGGCCTGATGCTCCCCGGTATGATATCGGGTTGGATCGAAGAATCGATCGGTTACCGGGCTTTTTTCGTCTGGATCATGCTGTGTACGATACCCAGTTTCTGGGCTACCCATCTGGTCAGAAAAAACTTAACCGATAATCATTCCGACAACAGTAGCCGATAATAAAGAAGCGAGTGTGCCTGCTAACAATGCCCGCATTCCGAACTGAGCCAGCAGAGGTTTATTTTTGGGAGTTAAACCACCGATTCCGCCGATTTGGATACCGATCGAAGCAAAGTTTGCGAATCCACAAAGGAAGTAGGTACACATAATGACCGACTTTGTCTGAGCAAAAGCTCCGGCAGCTTTGAGGTTGGCCAAATCGACATATCCGATAAATTCGGTCATAATGATCTTCTGCCCCAACAGGCTACCGGCATGGATCATATCCTGAGGAGCGATACCGATCAGCCACATCAACGGAGAAATCGCATATCCCAGAATAAATTGTAAGTTCAGTTCTTTGCTTCGTCCGTCGGTAACCTGAGCAATCCACTCGTTTACTCCTGTCAGGCTACCGAATTTTGTAAACAGATAATTGGCAAAAGCGATAAAAGCCACAAATACCAACAACATGCCGGCAACATTGACAGCCAATTTCACCCCTTCGGCCGCCCCATTGGATATGGCATCCAAAATATTCTTACCGACCTTATTTTTAGAAATCTGAATATTATTATTCACCTGCCGGGTCTGGGGTACCAACATTTTAGCGAAAACCACAGCCCCCGGAGCAGCCATCACTGAAGCAGCAAGTAAATGTTTGGCAAAAATCAACCGTTGTACCGGATCTTCCCCACCTAAAAAACTGATATAGGCAGCCAATACTCCTCCGGCTATCGTCGCCATTCCTCCGGTCATCACCAGAAAAATCTCGGAAGGGCTCATATCGTCGAGATATTCTTTAATCATCAGCGGAGCTTCGGTCTGTCCCAAAAAGATATTTCCGGCCACAGACAACGATTCCATCCCTGAGATATTCATGAGCTTAGTCATCACCCAAGCCATTGCATAAACCACTTTCTGAATAATGCCCAGATAAAACAATAAGGAGGTCAGAGCCGAAAAGAATATAATCGTAGGCAACACCTGAAAAGCAAAGATATATCCCGCTTTGGTGGTATCCATCAGATCCCCCAACAAGAAAATACTTCCATCCCGCGTAAAGTCGAGAATACGGATAAAGATCTTACCGAAAAATTCAAAGATAGCCTGTACAGCCGGGACATAAAGAATTCCGACAGCCAATACCAACTGCATCGCCAAACCGATCCCCACCACTTTCCAGGAAATAGCTTTCCGGTCTTTACTGAACAACCAGGCGATCGCTAACAAAGAAACAATCCCCAGTAATCCCCGGAATACCGACATGAAAGAGATATGACTTTCAATATTAGCAGCCGATTGTATACCACCACCTTGCTGAGCCAACACAGGGCTCACCACAAACAATACAGGCAAAAGCCAGCAAGCTTTCTTTAACACACCACTCATAACTCAGATTTTAGAGCTGCAATTTAACCCTAAAAAATGAATAAAAAAGGGGGGAGTATAACTTTTTTTTATACATTGCCATGTTTTTTATCCATATCATTAATATCAAATCCGATTTATACATGAAACGTTTATTTTTCATTCTGTGGTGTATCTGTTCGGTCGTCTGTTTTTTTATTTCTTGTACCCGGAAGCCGGACAAAGCGACACTCACCATTTACTGTACTACCGACGTACACGGTAGTCTTTTTGACTTCGATTTAAAGCAAAACCGCCCTACTTTATACAGTCTGGCCGGGGTAGCCGGTTATCTCTCGGAAGAGCGTAAAGCGGGTGACAGGGAGTATATTCTATTAGACGGGGGTGATATCCTTCAAGGACAACCTTCCAACTATTATTTCAATTATATCGATACCCTTCAGACCAATATTACCGCCCAGGTCCTGAACGATCTGGGTTACGATGCCGCTGCCGTAGGCAATCACGATATCGAGGCAGGCCATCCGGTCTATGATAAAGTGGCCGGAGAATTTCACTTTCCCTGGCTAGCAGCGAATGCAATAGATACCCGAACCGGAGCACCTTACTTCAAGCCTTACACCGTACTCCACCGCAAAGGACTCAAAATAGCCGTTTTAGGAATGATCACCCCGGGTATTCCCAAATGGCTTCCCCAGCATTTGTGGGACGGTATCGAATTCGAAGATATGATCGGGACGGCCCGGAAATGGGTACCTCTGATTCAGGAAAAAGAACACCCCGACCTGCTGATCGGCCTGTTTCATGCCGGTTACAATTACAACTATGCCGGTGAAAACAAAGACACTCCCCGCAATGAAAATGCCACCATGTTAGTGGCCCGGCAAGTAGAGGGTTTCGATATCATCGTCTCGGGCCATGATCATCAGGAAAAGGTAGAAGAAATCACAAACGACGCGGGACATAAAGTGTTGATCGTGGATGCCCGTTCGCATGCCCGGGCTTTAGGCAAGATCACCGTCAGCCTGACCCGGCACGCCGGACATTACGACAAGACCTATACCGCCGAATTGATCGATCCGGCGAAAGCCCCACGGGATACGGCTTATCTCCGGAAATTCACACCGGCCCTGAATCAGGTGAAAGCCTATATCGACACTCCCATCGGCGAATTTACCGAAACATTATCGGGGCGGGAAGGCCTGTTCGGTCCTTCGGCTTTTACCGACTTCATACATAATGCCCAACTCCGGGAAACCCGGGCAGACGTTTCGTTCAGTACTGTCCTGCAAATGGACGCTAAAATCGCCCAAGGCGAGATTACCATCCGGGACATGTTCAATCTCTATAAATACGAAAACGGACTTTACCTGATGAAATTCACCGGACAGGAAATCGACCGCTACCTGGAATATGCTTATCAACTGCAATATAACACCATGACTTCTGCCCAAGATCATTTGTTGAATTTCAAAAAGGATGAACAGGGAAATATCGTTCGCAACCCCAAAGGTCACTATGTATTAGCCGCCGACTATTTCAACTATTCATGTGCAGCCGGAATCAAATACACAGTAGACGTCAGCCGGCAACCCGGCAACCGGGTAGAAATCCATTCCCTGAGCGACGGCCGCCCTTTCCATGCCGACAGCACTTACACCGTTGCGATCAATTCCTACCGGGGAAACGGAGGAGGCGGGCATCTTACCCAAGGAGTAGGATGGACAAAAGCGGATATCAATCAGCGGATACTAAAAATCTGGGACAAAGATGTGCGTTACTATATCACGGAATACATTAAAGAAAAGAAAGTATTGACTCCGCGTTGCCGCAACGATTGGAAAGTCATTCCGGAGGCCTGGTTTCAGGCAGGCAAAAAACGGGATTATAAAATCATATACGAAAGCCATTGAGTTACTTCATCACTCCGCAGAATGAATCACAAAAGACGGGGCTCATCACGAGTCCCGTCTTTTATGATTGAAAGTGCCATGCTCTACCCGACTGCTTTCAAAGAATCTTCGACATATTCGAATTCAGCTTTACCGGTCACCACATATTTAACGGTATACACCGTCGTATCTTTCGTACCATTGATCCCATAGATCGAGAAGTTGACGGTATAGGTCACTTCGACGCCCGTCACCACATCGGCATCACTGTAAATAGCCTCCAAACCGATCCGAACCGCTTCCGGCAGACGTTCGAACATCAGTGCAGTCAGCTCTTCATCCGAAAGATGCTGATACGCGGCAGCTCCGGCCTTATTACTTTCCCTCCAAGAATAAGGATAAAAACTAAAGTTATTCTGATAAGAAGAAGCTCCGTAATAAAATTCGGCATTGGTATAACGCGTCTGATAGTAATCGGAACCGAAAGTCTTTCCGACATAATCCACGATAGCCTGATAGAAAGCAGCCGACTCTGCATTTCCTTTGACAGCTTCCAGCGTGATTGTCATACTCGGATCGAATTTCCAGACACCACCGGCAAAGACATACTGTTGTGTGAGGTCGACAATCCGGGTATTCAGCGTCCATCTGCCAGTCGCAGCGGAATAGGTATATTCATCGCTATAATTCTTCACCTCTTTGCCATTGTTGTAGCGATAAACCACCACACGGTTTTCCTGATCTACCGGATAAGCGATTACCTTTGCCAAATAATTCGGCAAATAATCCGCAGCAGGAACTTTTTCGGAGAAACAATACTGGTTTTGTCCCATTTCTTTATAGTCCTGTACCGACAAAACAAGTACATTCTTATCCGCATTATTCCATTTCTTTCCGTCGAACACCTTCAAATCGAAGGCCACGTCTGCTTTCAATCCCTCTCCTTCCGGAATTTTCGAACCGATCATCACGTTGTCGATCTGATAAGTCGTAGTCTTTTTGTTCACTCCGTCGCCTAAATATTTAAAAGCAACGAACACCTTTTTACCACCGTATTGTGCCAGGGGAAAAGTACCGGCAGAAGCGAAACTACCGTATCCTTTTGCGGGTGCACTCGGAATAGTAAAATGAGAAGTAATATCAGTCCAGGTTGCCTTTTTTACGTCCTTGCCGTCAAAATCTTCCGAAATCCATACCGTAAGACAATCGGCATTCCAGTTTCCGACACAAACATCAAAACTCAGTTTATCGTCAGCACCGACCGTCATTTCCGGCGTAACCATCCAAGCCTCGCACTCTCCTTCCGTCTTATAAGCAGAATACTGTACGTATTGATTGTTGTTATAAGCAGTCACCTTCCACTGTGTGCCTCCTGTAGAGCTGACGAACCAATCTTTTTCAGATCCCCAATCTTTCAGCCGGGCCAAATTACCCGTCCCGAGATCTTCAAAATTCTCCCAAAGTTGTGGGGTCTCCAAAGTATTGTTACTTTGTGCATTATATCTATATTCGACTAAAACGACATCTCCCTCTTCGGGCTCTTCATACCCGTTGATCAATAGATCGGCCACTTTATTTTTTGTATTCTCATTGAGGTAAGGTACGAACTTTGCGTTTCCGTGTGCTGCCCGATAATCCTTATTCCCAGCTTTATAGGATTTTATCGAAGAATAGGCTGAAAGTAATTCGGACTTATTTTCCCGGTAACTATAAGTTACTTTCACACTCGAACCTTCATCGGCAGTAAAATACTTAGCCGCCAAAAATGCCGGCAGATAAGTCGGGCCGGGAACCGTTTCGTTAAGGTACAAATCGGTTTTCACTGCAGCTAACGCCTTATCGGTACCTTCTTTTTTAGCGATACTCTTATTCGTGCTATTGTCACTGATAGCCGCATAATCCGCTTCAACCAAGGTATATTTCTCTTTTACCACATTCGCAGGCTTCACGATATCATCCAGGCCATCGAAATTCTTATCATTATAATCGCATGCCCCCACGATGAAAGCCATCCATATTGTACTGAGGATATATATTTTCTTCATCATTTTTCCAATTATAAACTTCATTACTATCTTTAAAAAGTTATTTTGAAACGTACGGAATAAGTACGGCCAAATCCATAATATACCTGTGCTGTCGTCCAATCGTGTGTCGTACCGTCCTCTGCGTCGGAAATATATTCCTGATCCAATACGTTATTTACATTAGCCGAAATGATTCCCCAAACTTTTCCGAGCGGGAAACGGTAACTCATATTCACATCCATACTTCCGGCAGACGGAATTTTCCAAGGAGTATCATATTTCATCGTTTTACCCAATTCCTTGGATAAATCACTTCCCTGCAGCTTGAATTTGGCATAATTACGAGCCCAATGGGTATAATCGGCTCCCAATCTCAAACCTTTCAACACCTGATAATTGGCTCCGAAAGCAAAAGTCGTCTGTGCCGAGTTGCCGACTTTCACATCTTTCAAATCGACATCCACTTTCGCATGTTCTTTACTCTTTTCTGTCGTCACTACCCCATCTTTGGTCAAAGGTATTCCCTGGTCATTATATAGATAACCGGTAGCCCTGCTATTCCAGCGCCAATCGGCTAATGACAGCATACCTGTCAGCTCCAGATTACGCACAGGTTTCACCGTTACCTCGAGCTCTACTCCCTGATGTAAAGCGTCTACCCCCGTCATATTGATCCGTCCCCGTTCGTCAGAATCCTGGAAAGTGACACTGGCTCCCATACTCTTATCCATCCAGGCCGTACGATAGAGGTTCAGGTTAGCGGTGAATACCGGAGAACGGAAACCATATCCCAATTCTACAGAGAAGATCTTTTCATTCACAGCATCCTTATTCAGCTCGTTGCTATTTTCCTTATTCAGGAACACGGCATATTCGAAGAAAGGAGCTTTTGAAATAAAACCGATATTGGCAAATACATTGTTGTGTTCATCCAGATTATAATTGGCACCTCCTTTGACCGTCCCACTCCAGAAATCGGCTTTACCTGATTTTGCATGTGCTTTGTCGTAATAGAAACGGTCATAACGCCAATACATCGTATTGGATACCGAACCGGCAATAAATGTAGCCAGGGCATTCCGGTTGAATTCTACTTGTCCGAATACTCCTTCCTGCGTAACAAAACCATCGTAGTTCCGGTATACGACATCACCGACTTTCAACTTCTCATTCTTCCAGTTCGCATCTTGTGCCAACGCATTATTTTCAGCTTTTACATTTTTACGGCTTTCCGAATCGACATAATAATCTCCTCCATAAAGATCCACCAGGACAGCTTTGTGGGTTCCTTTATAATACCGCAGGTCGAGACCGCCGTATACATTAAAATACTGACCGAGCTGAGTGGTGTAAGTCGATAACAAACCGTACCATTCATGGTTGTTGATATTATTGGACATCGCCATCTGCGAACCGTTCTCGCTCTTCATATTCAAATCATAAATGGCTGCATAATCGAATGTCCCGTCAGCAGCCCGGAATTGCGTATTCAACGTTCCGTCCAAAGCCGTAGCATACCAGCTGTTTTTATAAGTACTGTTTCCTTGTCCGCGATAACCGCCTCCCCGACCGATAGACACATATAAGGCTGTCGACAAACTGGATTTTTCATTGATCGTCCAGTAATGGTTCAAAGAAATCTGAGGTTTATGGAATTTATTATATCCGGCTACTTTCCGCTGTCCGTTCAGTCCGAATCCATAAACAGCATTGAATTTATATTTATTGGCATGTTTCTGCCATTCTGAAATCAACAGATTGTCATTTCGCTGATTATGCCCATTGGGGAGCCCCCAATACGGTCAGCGAGATCATGTGTTTGTCATTGATCTGCTTGGATACATTTCCGAAATAACTGTACGCTTCGAACTCGGTCCCTTGTACATAACCGTTTCCCCAGCTCTTAGCACCTAATATCGAAATCGCCCACCCGTTACGCAAACCGGTAGAAACATTGAATGCGATCTTATTAAATCCGTCGTTTCCCACAGCGTAAGAGATACCTCCTCCGGCTTTGACGTCGGTCGTATTGGTCACGATATTGATAGAACCTCCTACCGAAGGGGCAGCCACCTTAGCCGCACCGAGTCCGCGTTGTACCTGCATCGAACGGGTAACATCCGAAAGTCCGGCCCAATTCGACCAGTAGATTTTACCGCTTTCCATTTCGTTCATCGGCACTCCATTGACCATAACGGCCACATTTTCACTTTCGAAGCCACGTACATTTACCCGGGAATCACCGAATCCTCCGCCTTGTTTCGTAGCATATATACTAGGTGTAGATTTTAAAATTTCAGGAAACTCCTGAGTGGAGAGTTTATTTTCTATGGCTACCGGATCGATCACAGCTACAGCCACAGGAGTCTTCCGGCTAACAGCTACCGAAGCAGTAACCGTCACGTCACCTAAACCGATGGATTCGGTTTCCAAAGCAATGGTTCCTAAATTCAGTTCTTTTCCCAAAGTCACCTCTTTTTTCAATTCTTTGTAACCGACACAACGGAAAGTTAAGGTTTGTTTGCCCGTCTGACCGGTCTTCAAGGTAAAACTACCATCCAGATCGGCAGCTACGCCTTCCGAAGTACCCTCCAGCATCACTGTCGCCCCAACCAAAGGTTCTTTCGTTTGAGAATCAACAATTTTTCCTTTAATCGTCCCTTGAGCCACCGTCATAAACGACATGAGGCACAAAGAGAGCATAAGTAATAAAGCCTTAGTAAATAAACTTTTCATACAATAACATCTCTTAATATTAATAAATGATTTAACTCTATTTTTCACACTACCAACGCTCTTTAAAAACGAACGTATAATTTTATATATAAAAACAAAATCACATTAAATATTTAACACAAACATATAAAAGTCAAAACTTTTTATAATAATAACCGTTTCGACGCCGTAAAAATATAGAATTAATATTACAAAATAGCTATATCGATTCTTTTAAGACAAAAAAAGAGAAAAGCCAAACTATCCGGTTTATTTTTTTTGTTGGCAACCGGCATATAAAACATTAATAAACAAATGATTATAAAAAAACAAGCACATTTCATTCAAAAAAATCCGGCATTTTGTAACTGTTTCTCATTTTTCGGCGTATAACTCCATGATTTAGCACACACCACGGGGAGAGGAAGTTTATAAAACAAGCTGATTTCCAAAGCAGTTCTTTAAAATGACGAAAAGGTATACCACGGGATATTTACACCACGCACACACCACACAGACGCACATATAATAATTTCTTTTCAAAAATCCCTGCCTGTTTCAATTTTAAAGTCTCAAGGAAATGTCTCCCTAAAAAACACAGAAGACGCAATCAGTTGCGCCTTCTTGTTTTTTACAAACCGTATTGTAAACAAAATAGAGCGTCTTTCGACGATTTACTACCTGAAAATTGAAAAGTCTGCCGAAATCATGGATGCTTATGATTTTTGCGGTCTCCGGTATGCAAAAACAGATCCGAAGCAATGGCAGGAAAAGTTCAAACTGCCCCGTTTTGTCTATTTCTCCCTTCGACTGGAATAGATATATATCATCCGGGAACAATAGAGTACTTTGTCCCCGGATGATTCTTTAACGGATTTCGGAACCGTTCTTCACCTCTTTGTCAGGACGGACAAAAGCCAGGGAACCATCGGCATTTTCAGCCATCAGAATCATACCCTGCGACTCGATGCCTTTGAGCGCTTTAGGCTCCAGATTCACCAGGATACTCACTTGCTGCCCGATCACTTCTTCAGGGGTATAATACTCAGCGATTCCGGATACGACCGTGCGGGTATCTATACCGGTATCGATCGTCAGCTTCATTAATTTCTTCGTCTTCGCCACCTTTTCGGCAGCAATGATTTTTCCGGCACGTATATCCAGTTTAGCAAAATCATCGAACGAAATATTTTCTTTCGCCGGTTTTACTTGTGCATTAGCCATCTCATTGGCCTTTTTAGTAGCCAGCAATTTATCGATTTGTCGCTGAATCTGCTCATCTTCGATCTTCTCGAACAATAATCCCGGTTCATTCAGCCGATGCCCTGCCGGTACCACCTCATCTCCCATCCGGTTCCAGGCGATCGGAGCTATATTCAGGAAATCCCTCAATTTCGACGCACTGAACGGAATAAACGGTTCGGTCAAAGTAGACAGATCCCCCGCAATCTGTAAACAGATATTCAATATAGTCTTCACCCGGGCTTCATCGGTCTTGATTAATTTCCAGGGTTCCGTATCGGCCAGGTATTTATTTCCCAAACGGGCCAGATTCATACATTCTTTGAGTCCTTCCCGGAAGTGAAAATTATCCAGATTTTTCTCTACCCGGCTGATAATCTCAGGAATTTCAGCCAATACTTCTTTATCATAATCCGTCAATTCTCCGCGCTCAGGCACTATACCGCCGAAATATTTCTGCGTCAGCACCAATGCGCGGTTGATGAAGTTGCCGTAAATAGCCACCAACTCACTGTTATTCCGGGCTTGAAAATCCTTCCAGGTAAAATCGTTGTCTTTGGTTTCGGGAGCATTGGCTGTCAACACATACCGCAACACATCCTGTTTGCCTTCGAAGTCACGCAAATATTCATGCAACCATACGGCCCAATTCCGGGAAGTCGAAATCTTGTCTCCTTCCAGATTCAAAAACTCATTGGCCGGCACATTATCGGGCAATATATAACTACCTTCTGCTTTCAACATCGCAGGGAAAATAATACAATGGAATACAATATTATCTTTCCCGATAAAATGGATCATCCGGGTTTCGGGATCCTTCCAATATTTTTCCCATTCCGGAGTCAGATCTTTCGTTGCAGAAATGTATCCGATAGGAGCATCGAACCAGACATAGAGCACCTTTCCTTTCGCTTCATCGAGCGGTACGGGCACCCCCCAATCCAAATCGCGGGTCACGGCACGGGGCTGTAAACCATTATCCAACCACGATTTACATTGTCCGTAAACATTACTTTTCCACTCTTTATGGCCTTCCAAAATCCATTCTTTCAACCAATCCTCATAGCGATCCAAAGGTAAATACCAGTGTTTCGTCTCTTTAAGTTCCGGTTTATTACCGGTAACCGCCGATACAGGATCGATCAGATCGGTAGCATTCAGACTGGTACCACAAGCCTCGCACTGATCGCCATAAGCCCGTTCATTCCCACAATGAGGACATTTCCCTACAATATAGCGGTCGGCCAAAAACTGTCCGGCTTTCTCATCATAGAACTGCATAGAAGTTTTCTCGATGAATTTTCCTTCGTCATATAACTTCTTAAAGAAAGCCGAAGACAATTCATGATGTGTTTTCGAACTTGTGCGGGAATAGATATCGAAAGAGATACCGAACTCTTCGAAAGAATCTTTGATGATTTGATGATAACGGTCAACAATATCCTGAGGAGTCACTCCCTCTTTTTGAGCCTTGATGGTAATGGGCACTCCATGCTCATCCGAACCACCGATAAATACTACTTCTTCTCCTTTTTGCCGCAGATAGCGCACATAAATATCGGCCGGAACATAAACACCGGCCAGATGACCGATATGCACAGGCCCGTTAGCATAAGGTAATGCCGTCGTGATCAGATTCCTTTTGAACTTAGCCATATCTCTTCTTGTTATTTCAGTTTCAAAATCTTAAATTGCAGTGTGCAAAGGTAAGAAATAATTGAAAATTGAAAATTGAAAATTGAAAATTACTTATCTTCGCACCCGAAAAGCCTTATCGCTTTCTGCCTATAGCTTATAGCTTTTAGCCTATAGCTTATTACTTTTTAATTTTACTGTATGTTCAGACCACCATATCTTCAATCCGGCGATAAAGTCGCCCTGGTTTCTCCGGCAGGTATCATCGATCCGCTATCGATACATGATGCGGTAGAAGTGTTACGTTCCTGGGAACTGAATCCTATCGTAGGCCCGAACGCGGCAGCTACCTACGGCTATTTTGCAGGCCGGGACGAACAACGCCTGCAGGATATGCAATGGGCGCTCGATGACGAAGACATCCGGGCCATATTTTGTACCCGTGGCGGATATGGCAGTTTACGCATTGTCGAACAACTGGATTATTCTATTTTTCAAGGTTCCCCGAAATGGCTTATCGGATTCAGCGATATTACCGTTTTCCATTCGAAGCTCAACACGCTGGGCATTGAAAGCATGCACGCCCCTATGCCTAAAAGTTTTCGCTCAACAAATCCGGCAGCCTTATTACGACTGAAAGAATTTTTATTCGGGAAAATATCTTCTTACCGGCTTCCTCCCCATCCGTTCAACCGAGAAGGGATCGTACAGGCCGAACTGACGGGTGGAAATCTGACTCTTTTACATTGTCTGCGTTCTTCGGTATTGGAATGTAAACACCAAAGTTCTATTCTATTTATGGAAGATGTAGGGGAAAATCTATATTCGATCGACCGCATGCTACAAAGCCTGAAGCTAACGGATAAGTTTTCAAAACTTCAGGGACTTATTGTCGGAGACTTTACAGAAATGAAAGGGCTCAATTTCGGGAAAGATGCTTATGAAATCATACAAGAAGTATTCGCCGACTATACTTATCCGATCTGTTTCGGTTTTCCGGCCGGACATGCAGAGAACAATTTTCCTCTGATCATCGGTTCGACGATCGAAATGGAGATCAGTGCTACCGGAACTACCATCCATTTTCAAAATGATTAAACAAGCCTGTAAATGAGAAAATACATCTTTTTCCTATCGGTTATTTTAATGGGAGCTTGCCAATCATCGGCAGTCTTCGAAAAATATGAAGAACAACCCGACGAAGTCTGGAACCGGTATCATATCGTCGAATTTACAGCCGACATCCCGGACAGTGGACAATATATAGTGAAACTCTGTTTGCGGCATACCACCGATTACGAGATGGCCAATCTTTGGTGTTTCGTCTCTACCCGCAGTCACGGACAAGAGCAATTATCCGATACGGTAAACCTGAAAATAGCAGAACCCGACGGCCGTTGGTTGGGAAAAGGCAACAGCATTAAAACATTGGAACAACCGATCAATCGTAATCCGGTGACTCTTCCCCAAGGAAATGTAATCTTCCGGATCGAACAAGGCATGCGGATGGAAGAAATGGCCGGAGTAAAAGATGTAGGGATAAAGATCGAGAAAGTGCAAACTCAGGGATAAGGATTAATCAGATTCATAGAAAAAAGATGGCAAAGAAAAAACTGGCACGATTTGCAGAAATGGAAGTATTACCCAATGTGTTCCAGCCCAAGCATGAAGAGGTGTTTCGTACGGATTACCCCCTGAAGGGAAAATGGAATGAGGAGGTCTTTCATAACGATCATCCCATCATTCTGGAAATCGGGTGCGGCAAAGGAGAATATACGGTCGAACTGGGAAAATTGTATCCCGAACAAAATTTTATCGGACTGGATATCAAGGGTGCCCGTATGTGGAAAGGGGCTAAAACAGCTGTAGAAAACGGAATGAATAATGTAGCTTTCCTGCGTATGTATGCCGAAATGCTCGAATCGGTTTTCGCTCCGGGAGAAATTGCAGAACTCTGGATTACCTTCCCTGATCCTCAAATGGCTAAAGCCCGTAAACGCCTTAGCGGGACCCGTTTTTTGAGTCTCTACCGGAAAATACTGGCCCCACAAGCTGTGATCCATCTGAAAACGGACAGCCTGTTTTTATACCGATATACCTCGGCTCTGATCGAACTCAACCACTTACCGGTAGAAGTCCGAACCGAAGACCTGTACGGCTGCGGCTGGGAAGATAAAATTTTGAGCATTAAAACATTTTATGAAAAACAGTGGCTATCGAGAGGGAAACAGATCAAATATCTCCGTTTTTCTTTAGGAGAAGACATCCCTCTGACCGAGCCCGACGTAGAAATAGAAAAAGACGATTATCACAGCGAAACACGCTATATGAACAGTCACCTCGTTCACGGAAATAAAGCAATCAGGAATAATTGAAAATGGAAAAGAAGAGAGTATTGATGGCTATGAGCGGAGGTATCGACAGTACGGTCGCCGCCATGTTATTACTAGAGCAAGGATACGAATTGGTAGGCGTAACTTACCGTACTTTCGACAATATATCCCGGGGATGCATGGAGAAAGAAAAGGGATGTTGCAGCGTCGATTCTCTGTTCGAAGCGAAACGTATGGCTCAGGAACTGGGATTCGAACACCATATTCTGGATATCCGGCAAGAATTTAAAGATACGGTGATCACCAATTTTATCGGAGAATATCTGCAAGGACGCACTCCCAACCCTTGTGTCATCTGCAATTCGACGATCAAATGGGGGAAATTGATCGAGACGGCCAACGAAATGAGATGCGATTATATCGCTACCGGCCATTATGCCCGCATCGGTCACCAGGATGGACGCCGGTATCTGCGGAAAGGAGCAGACCTCTCGAAAGATCAAACGTATTTTCTTTGGACCCTGACTCAAGAAAATCTATCCCGTACGCTTTTCCCACTGGGCGAACTGACCAAACCCGAAGTGCGGCAGATCGCTTTTGATCACGGATATGAAAAACTGTCTAAAAAAGGGGAAAGTCAGGAGATTTGTTTCATTCCCGGCAATGACTACCGGACTTTTCTGGCCGAACAGGTCGAAAACTATACGGAAAAATACGGCCCGGGGAACTTCGTCGATACCAGTGGTAAACGCCTGGGCGAACACAAGGGATACCCCAACTATACGATAGGACAGCGGAAAGGACTGGGTATCGCTTTAGGCCAGCCGATGTTTGTCATAGCCATTCATCCCGAAGATAATACGGTCGTACTAGGCACAAAGGAAGAATTGCAAGGAAAATCTTTCTTTGCCAAAGAGATCAACCTCATGAAATACGCAAAAATCCCCGACGGGCTGGAAGTCACCGCCAAGATCCGCTACCGGAATGAAGGGAAGAAAGCTTCTTTATATCCGGAAGACAACCGCCTGCGCGTCGTCTTTCATGAAACCATGGATTCCATCACCCCCGGCCAAAGCGCCGTATTCTATGAAGGAGAAGACGTTGTGGGGGGAGGGGTGATAGAAGGTAAAAGGCTATAAGCTAAAAGCCTTTAGCTTCATAGCCTTTTCAGCTTCTCTTCAATGATCCCGGTGATCACATCCCGTAAAGGGAGACCCATGACACGGACCATTTTGGGGACGAAACTGTTGGCGGTCATACCGGGCGTGGTATTGACTTCCAACATGATGATTTCTTCCCCCCGGACAAAACCGTCGATACGGACGATTCCTTCACACCGCAGGATGTCATATACCTCGGAAGCCATATCCTGAATCCGGCCGGTAATCTCTGCAGAAAAACGTCCGGGAATAATCTCATCCGACATTTTTGCATCGTATTTAGCCTCGTAATCGAAAAATTCTTTTTTGGGAACGACCTCGGCGACAGGCATAACCACTTTTTTATCCCCTACTTTGTATAAACCGCAGGTAAACTCTATCCCATCGATAAAGCTCTCGACCAAAATCTCTCTGCACATCTTGAAAGCCCCCTCGACCGCAGCATCGAAATCGGCAGCTGTCTTCACTTTAGACACACCGAAACTCGAGCCTTCGGCATTGGGCTTTATAAAACAAGGTAAACCGACAGCCTTCAGCACCGCTTCTTTATCGAAAGCCTTTCCTCTGACCAGCATGATCGGATGAGTCGTATTGATACCAAAAGCATTCAAATAATTCGTACAGGTATATTTATCGAAAGTAATGGCTTCCACCAAAGTATTACAGGTTGAATAAGGCACCCCCATCATATCGAGATAACCTTGCAACATCCCGTTTTCACCGGGATTACCATGAATGGTGATATAGGCGAAATCAAAAACAACTTTCTTCCCCTGGTATTCAAATGAAAAATCATTTTTATCTACCGGAAATTTCTGATCTCCGATCTCCACCATCCAATCTCTGCCCCGTAAGATCATCAGGTATTTATTGTATTTTTCTCCGTCTACTTCTGAAAAGATATGATTCCCGGATTTTATAGATACTTCATATTCAGAAGAATTTCCTCCTGCAATCACCACTACATTTTTTTTCATGATCTAAAAGTTATATTTTCAATTCCTATCGTGCAAAATTAACTTTCAAATTACAAATATCAATTTTTGCTGAACAATATTTCCATCCCAACTTTCGATATTTAAGAAGTACGATCAGTTTACCTGCATTCAACCCGATTCAGATTTTGTCATAAAAATCACTATATCTTTCCCGTCTCCAGCATATAATACCCGTTCCGCTTCTACCGGATAAAGGTTGTTATATTTTTTCTTTTTATTCCGATTCCGGGTTTTATACCGTCAGACCGGTTCGCCAGGACCGGTCCGTTAAGGCTTTCCTTCTCTGACCGGCGGAACTCCTCACTACGTTCGTCAAACACCACCGGTCGGGCGTTCGGAAAGCCTAACCGGACACTCGTTCCTGCTCCAATGGTCTTCCGCCATAAAACCCTGCATCTCACGGCAGAGCTAACCGGCAAAGAAAATACAACCAGAAATTTGCAGCAGCAGGAAGACGGACCGTCCGGATTATTTCCAGGTAGAATGTTATTTCTCAAATCAAGACCGGTCTGCAATTCAGTGATAACGTAAGTCGAAGGTGATCGGGATTGGCGACCATTGGAGCTCTGGCGAGTGTCGTTTTGCTTTTTCTGAACGCCCGACCGGTGGTGTCTGACGGAAACGTAACGTAAAGTTTTTTGCGTAGTGAGGAGTTCCGCCGGTCAGTGATAGAAAAAGCCAGACGACCGACAGAAGCGACCGGGTCGCCAATTCCGATCACCGGAGACGAATTGGTAACGAAATAAACCTAGAATTATTTAGATATGTTTTTATCTTCTTCAGCTAAATCCTTCCATTTGGTAATGAAGCCATTGCTTCAATCTCAGGGCCGGATATAGAAAAGCAGCCATTTATGGACTGGAATAATAGCGATATAGTAAGAAAAACATTTCTTACAAGGCATACCGTCTGCTAAATAATGGATCAATCCCAGAGAAAATTCATGAATAGGGGGAAGGGTATCCAGTAAATTGCCGTATGTGTCTTCCTGTTGAGAGAGTGTCATTTTTTTATATTGTTCCTCGCATAAGACAGGAAGTTCACTCAAACGATAAACGAGACAATCCGAATTTTTTAAGATACGCATATCGAGTTCGATACCGACAGGAATCACAAGTAATTGTTTATTATGGATGATGAGATGGGGAAAATGTAAGCCGTCGATCCGGATCTCTCCCTGAAGTAGGAAAAGAATACTATTTTGTTTAATATCCCCTCCATAAGAAGGGCAATCAGAGCAATTTATGTGTTCGTTACAAGACATATCACTAACTTTTTGCTTGTTGCACACACATAAATTTTCTTCCTGGACAAACATATGGATTTTTCCTGGAAGGAACTAATTTGAAAGACAATAATCTGAAATTATTTTAGCTTGCGTTGAAAATGCAGAAACCAAAGTGGAAGAACAGAGCCTTTCAAAATACTCGAAATCGTGATACTCCACCAAATTCCCGTCAACCCTAATTGGGGGAAGGAGGTCAGAAAATAGGCCATCGGAATACGTGCTCCGGTGAAAATAATCCCGGTCAGTGCCGGAGGAGTCGTATGTCCGGTACCATTGAATGCTCCGGCAGTAACGGATTCGGTTACCATGAAAAGTTGTGATAAAGCCAAAATCTTCAGGTAATTACCGCCGGCTTCGATGGCTTCCGGTTCGTTTACAAAAAGCCCGAAGATCTCGTGGTTTAATACAAAGAAGAGAATTCCGGCTCCCAAACCGATACTCCCGGCTATTCCTAATGTCAGGCGATAACCTTTACGGATACGTTCATAATTCCCGGCGCCGTAATTCTGTCCGGTAAAGGCAGCCAAGGCGGTAGAAAAACCGGCAGCAGTCATCCAGGAGATGGCTTCGATCTGTGCTCCGATACTTTGAGCAGCGACCCCTACTGCTCCCCAACGTGCGGCTAGGGTAGCCAAGGTCAAGGAAAACATGGAAAAGAGGGCATTTTGTATACTGACCGGCAAACCCAATAAAATGATACGTCGTGCATAATCTTGTTTCAATCGGTTGAGCAGGTGCATACGCCCTAACGGAAACCGGTCACTGAAGATCCGGCGTGCAAAGATGCCGTAAACCACTAATTGTGCTAATGCAGTGGCAACGGCAGCCCCTGCGGTACCCCAGGCCGGAAAGGGACCGATGCCGTAAATCAGCAAGGGATCGAGGATAATATTGACGATAAGTCCTACGGCAGAAGTACGGAAAGGAGTCCGGCTATCTCCCTGACCATTGTAAAGACCGCTGAACGTATTGTTATTGAATTGGAAAAATAACCCGGGAGCGACCAGACGCATATAATCGATCGCCTGGGTCGAAATAGAGGTTTCAAAACGGAACAAGCCCATCAGTAAAGGGGCTGCCAGGATGATGATACAGGCATAGATAAATCCGATTGTAGTCGATAAGGTAATGGCCTGACTGGCATAATGAGCTGCCCGGCGATAATCTTTCGAACCGACAGATTGGGAAACCGTAATCTCAGCCCCGATTTTAGTCATAAAGGACAAAGCGTTGCAAAGCCAGGTAAAAAAACCGGCAGCTCCGGCTGCAGCGACAGCATCACTTCCCAAATGACCGAGCCACAACATATCTGTCATGCTATAAGCCATTTGGATAAAAGAGGCCGAGATCAAGGGCACAGCCATGATCCACAAGCTTTTAAAAATACTGCCCTGTGTCAGGTCGGTTGTCTTCATCGATCTATCTACTATAATATGTCTTCCCCCTACTTCCTTTTTTCCTCTTTTCCCTTTTCTTTTCTCCCTTCGATCCTCTCCCCCCTCCTCTTCCGCTTTTAGCCTTTAGCTTATAGCCTTTTACTTTTTACCTTTTTTATTATAAGTTTCCAGTGCTTTTTCCAAAACCACCAAAGCCTTTGCCAAGTCTTCTTTCTTTAAGACATAAGCCAGGCGGACTTCGTTTTTACCTAATCCCGGAGTAGTATAAAACCCCGAAGCCGGAGCCATAAAGATGGTCTGACCCTCGTAATCGAATTCTTCCAGACACCAGGCACAGAACTTATCGGCATCGTCTATCGGAAGACGGGCCACTGTATAAAACGCTCCCATAGGTATAGGAGAATAACAGCCAGGGATCCGGTTAAGCCCGTCGATCAGGAATTTCCGGCGTTCGACATATTCATCATACACGTCGCGCATATATTCTTCGGGAGTATCCAGTGAAGCTTCGGCCATGATCTGTCCTATCAAAGGAGGACTTAAGCGAGCCTGACACCATTTCATCACATTCTCCCGGACTTGTTTGTTTTTAGTAATCAGAGCCCCGATCCGGATACCGCATTCACTGTAGCGTTTGGAGACAGAATCGACCAGAATGACGTTGTTTTCGATACCTTCGAGGTGAAAAGCCGAGATATAGGGTGCACCGGTGTAACAAAATTCCCGGTATACTTCGTCGGAAAACAGGAACAGGTCGTATTTCCTGACTAAATCCCGGATCTGGTTCATTTCTTTTCGGGTATACAGATAGCCGGTCGGATTGTTGGGATTACAAATCAGGATTGCTTTGGTACGCGGCGTGATCAAAGCTTCGAATTTTTCTACCGAAGGGAGAGCGAAGCCCTCGTCTATAGTAGAAGAAATCGTCTTGATCACTGCTCCGCAGGAAATCGCGAAAGCCATGTAATTGGCATAAGCCGGTTCGGGTACGATGATCTCATCTCCCGGATCGAGACAGGCCATAAATGAAAAAAATACAGCTTCCGATCCTCCGGTAGTGATGATGATATCGTCCGTACAGACATCTATATTGAATTTGTGGTAGTATTCTACCAGTTTTTTCCTAAAACTCAGAATGCCTTCACTGGGAGAGTATTCCAGCACTTCCCGGTCCAGATGGTGCGCCGCTCGTAATGCCACTTCCGGGGTCGCCAAATCCGGCTGACCGATATTGAGGTGGTAAACGACGGTTCCCTTGGCTTTGGCTCGATTAGCCAGTGGGACCAATTTCCGGATAGGAGATGCGGGCATATCTATACCGCGTTGAGAAATGGTTGGCATTCGTTGAATATTTATTGTTTTGTGTAATTGAGGGGCAAAGATAATAATAAATTCCAGGAACTTCAATTCAAAATCACAGCCAAACCCGGCAACTCTACATTGTATCCAAAACTTAACCCCTAACTTTAAATTACAGGGAAAAGGTTAGCGGGATATTTTATTGTATACCTACATTAAATTATCCTCAAAATTAAAGAATTTTTTCTCTAATATTTTGCTTTAGATCAAAAAAGGAGTAAATTTGACGTCGGAATAAAAACTCCGAAAAAGCTAATATATGATTAAGTATAACAATAAAATTATTACGAAATGAAAGTAACAGTTGTTGGAGCAGGTAACGTTGGTGCAACGTGCGCAAACTGCATTGCAGAAAAAGACATCGTAAACGAAGTGGTTCTTTTGGATATCAAGGAAGGTGTTTCCGAAGGGAAATCGCTGGATATGTGGCAGACTGCCCCGATCAATTTGTATGACACCCGTATTAAAGGTGTAACCAATGATTATGCAGCGACTGATAATTCTGAAGTAGTGGTGATCACTTCCGGTCTTCCCCGTAAACCGGGCATGAGCCGTGACGATTTGATTTCAACCAATGCCGGAATTGTAAAATCTGTTACTGAAAATGTAATCAAACATTCTCCGAATGCTAAGATCATCATTGTATCCAACCCCTTGGATGTGATGTGTTATTGTGCTTTCTTAGCTGCTAAAGTCGATTCATCTAAAGTATTCGGTATGGCCGGTGTATTGGATACTGCCCGTTACCGTGCTTTCTTAGCCGAAGCACTGAACGTATCTCCGAAAGATATTCAGGCACTGTTATTAGGTGGACATGGAGATACAATGGTTCCGCTGCCACGTTACACTTCTGTAGGTGGTATTCCTGTAACCGAATTGATCGACGCCGATAAATTGCAGGCAATCATCGAACGTACCAAAGTCGGTGGCGGCGAATTAGTTAAACTGATGGGAACTTCTGCCTGGTATGCTCCGGGTGCAGCTGCAGCTCAAATGGTCGAAGCGATCATCCGCGATCAGAAACGGGTATTCCCGGTTTGCGCTATGCTGAACGGCGAATATGGTATGAAAGACATCTATCTGGGCGTTCCGGTTGTATTGGGTAAAAACGGTATCGAAAAGATCATCGAAGTAAAACTCGACGATCAGGAAAAGGAACTGTTAGCAACTTCTGCAAAAGCTGTTAAATCGGTGATGACCGTACTGGACGACATGAAAATGTTCTAAAAACAGCCTAAAGGTTAAAAATAAAGAAACCGTCCTGATTTTCGGGGCGGTTTCTTATTTTTGCGCCTCAACTATCAAGCAAGAGGGAAATGAAGAGGAAAAAAAATAAAAAGGCTTGCCATTTTACGACTCCATATCATCCTTATATCAATAGCCGGATTCAGACAGTAGCCGTTGAAATAGTCGGTTTGGAAGACAACAGCTACCACCTGATCGTACCGGTAGAAATCAATGGTATACAAGGAGATATGATTATCGATACCGGCGCATCGGTCACCGTCGTCGACAGACAGGTGTTCCCGGAAGACCTGCCCGAAGAAGCAGACGTTCAGATGACATCGGGTAGCGTCACCGGTCAGATCCACGACGTACATTTAGTAAAAGCAGCTAAATTTAAAATCGGGAAACGTACGATCAAAGAGATGCCGTTGGCTGCTATCGATTTGGAATATGTAAACGAAATGTACGACAAACATCTCAACCGGAAAATTATCGGATTATTGGGGTGTGACTTTTGTGTCAGGTATCAGGTGGCTATCGATTACCGGAAAAAGGAATTTACCATGTATTTTTAATAATCTACCATCTAAAAATCAGAATTATCTGTTTTTTTAGAAAAAATATTATACTTTTGCGTATTAATCGTGCTTAAAGAATTAGCAAAAATTAAGTCATATAATAATTTATTGTAAAATGCAGAATAAAGGAGCGATCACATTACTTACTATTGCATTAGCGTTAGTGAGTCTTTACCAGTTATCTTTTACCTGGAAAACCAATCGGGTGGAAAAAGTTGCGAGGGAATATGCGCAGGGAGATCCCGTAAAGGAAAAAGTTTATCTGGATTCTATTGCAAACAAGGAAGTTTACAATTTCCTGGGAATTGCACAATACACTTACAAAGAGTGTAAAGAGTTGGAATTAAATCTGGGTCTTGACCTGCGTGGAGGTATGAACGTAACCATGGAAGTAGACGTGGTCGACGTGGTCCGCAGTCTGGCCAACTACAGTCAGGATGAAGCTTTCAATCAGGCTTTACAAGAAGCGGTGAAGATGCGTACATCCAGCCCGAAAGACTTTGTAACCCTGTTCGGCGAAGCATTCGAGAGAATTGCCCCGAATGCACAGCTGGCCTCTCCGAATATTTTCGGAACCGTAGAACTGAAAGATAAAATCAAAATCGGAGCCAGTAACAAGGAAGTTTTAGACGTTATCCGTCAGGAAGCCGAAGGAGCCATCGACAATACATTCCATATTCTGCGTACACGTATCGACCGTTTCGGTGTAGCACAGCCTAATATCCGTAAAGCAGATATCTCCGGTCGTATCGTGATCGAACTTCCGGGTATCAAAGATGCTCAACGGGTAAGAAAATTGTTGCAAGGAACAGCAGCGTTGGAGTTCTATGAAACCTTCGATAACGGAGATTTCTTTCCTTATTTGCAAGCAGCCAATGAAAAAGCCCGTACTATCGTTGAAGCTGAAGAGATACTGACTACTGAAAATGCAGCCAATGCAACGGCAGAACAACCGGAAACAACCAAAGCGGATACAACTGCCAATAGCCTGATCTCTCAGGCCGCAGCACAAGATTCTACCAATAATCTGCTGGCCGATGAAGCTGCTTTCAAAAAAGCGAATCCTCTTTTCTCCGTTCTGACACCTAATATCGACCGTCAAAGCGGCCAGATCATCCCGACAGGTTCTTTAATAGGTTATTCTCATGTAAAAGATACGGCAGCGGTAAATGAAATCCTGGCTATGCCACAAGTAAAAGCGACTCTTCCCCGTAATGCCCGCCTGCTGTGGGAAATGAAACCCAATGGGGAGGTTATTGCTTTACATGCGATCAAAATCACGACCCGTGACGGCAAAGCTCCCCTGGATGGAGGTGCTGTCGTCGATGCCCGTCAGGAATACGAACACAACAGTGGACGCCCTGTGGTATCCATGAATATGAATGGAGAAGGAGCTAAAGTCTGGGCTCGGCTGACCAAAGAAAATGTGGGCCATAGCATCGCTATCGTATTGGATGGTTATGTTTGTTCTTCACCGAACGTGAACGATGAAATCAAAGGGGGTAGCTCACAGATTTCCGGTCAGTTCGACGTAAAAGAAGCCCAGGACTTAGCCAATATCCTGAAATCCGGTAAATTACCTGCTCCGGCACGTATCATTGCCGATGAGATCGTAGGACCGTCCTTAGGTAGCGAATCTATCCAATCCGGTATGTGGTCGTTCGTGATCGCTTTCGGTTTGGTTCTGATATACATGCTATTCTTCTATAGCAAAGGAGCAGGTCTGGCAGCAGACATCGCTTTGTTTACCAACTTATTCTTCTTATTCGGTGTACTTGCTTCTATCGGAGCGGTATTGACCCTACCGGGTATTGCCGGTATCGTCCTGACAATGGGAATGTCGGTCGATGCCAACGTATTGATCTATGAACGTATCCAGGAAGAATTGAGAGCAGGTAAAGGGTTGAGATTAGCCATCAAAGAAGGTTACAAACAAGCTTATTCCGCCATCATCGACGGTAACGTAACAACCTTATTGACGGGTTTCATCCTTTACTATTTTGGAGAAGGCCCGATCAAAGGTTTCGCAACCACATTGATCATCGGTATTTTCACTTCATTGTTCTGTGCGATCTTCATTACCCGGATCATTCTCGACAATGCATCCAAGAAAAATGATAACGTCAGATTTACCACTCCATTTACAGCCAACTGGTTGCGGGACGTACACTTCCCATTCCTCGAAAGACGGAAAGTGGGTTATACGGTATCCGGTATTATCACCGTTGTTTGTCTGGTATCTATGTTCACCCGCGGATTCGATAAAGGCATCGACTTCGTCGGAGGTAGAACTTATACGGTTGCTTTCGACCAGCCGGTAGAAGTGGAAAAAGTAGCAGAAAGTCTGGCTGCTGTGTATGGAAGTGCTCCTGAAGTAAAAACTTTCGGCGGAGACAATCAGGTCAGAATAACCACCAAGTATAAAATCGAAGATGAAGGAACGGAAGCTGACGACGAAGTAGAGGCCTTATTGTATGAAGGGTTGAAAAGCTACTTACCCGACGGTACCAGCAAAGAAGTATTCCTGAGCGACTATCGTCAGATGTCGCAGAAAGTGGGACCGGCAGTGGCGGAAGATGTAACCCGGGCTGCAATCTGGTCGGTAATCTTCGCCTTATTAGTGATCTTCGTTTATATTATGGTACGGTTCAGCAAATGGCAATATGGTGCCGGTGCCGTCCTCGGATTGGCTCACAATACCATTGTCGTATTAGGTTTGTTCTCCCTGTTGGCCGGATTCCTGCCTTTCTCTCTGGAGATCGACCAGGCCTTTATTGCAGCCATCCTGACCGTAGTGGGTTATTCGATCAACGACACGGTGGTTGTATTCGACCGTATCCGTGAATACCATCATCTGTACCCGAAACGCGACGATCTGGAAGTAACCGACGCTGCATTGAACTCTACATTACGCCGTACGTTCAGTACTTCTTTGTCGACCTTAGTGGTATTGTTAGCGATCTTCATCTTCGGTGGTACTTCTATCAAAGGTTTCGTATTCGCTCTGTTGATCGGTATCATCGTAGGAACCTATTCTTCTCTGTTCGTGGCCACACCGTTAGCTTACGAATTCAGAAAGAGATTCGGTAAAAAAGAAACGACTGTCGTGAAGAAATAAACAGTTCTCACTCTCATAAGAAAACGCCTTGCAAAAGGCGTTTTTTTTGTACTTTATTGGTATAATATAGGATGCGGCTTGGCAAAATCAATCAAACCAGTTTGTTGTTTTTGCTCTCGCCTTTCACTATATTTGCCTAAAAATGTCCTATGCGTCAAATTAAAATATGTTTGGGCAGTTCGTGTTATTCCCGGGGAAACAATGTCCATCTCGAAGTAATCAAGAAATACATAGCAGAAAATCACCTGGAAGCCGAGATTTCATTCTCCGGTCATCTGTGCGAAGAATTATGCAGTAGCGGCCCGATCCTCCGAATCGACGAGAAAGTCTACAAAGAGGTCAATCTCTCGGGTTTATACAAAATACTTCAGGAAGAATTTCCGATAAAATAATAACAGGCGAAAGGCAACCTCACCCATAACACAGTTTACCCAGCAACTATGAACAGATCTATGGATTTAAAACCGATCTATACCGAACCGGAAAATTGTCAGGACTGTTATAAATGTGTCCGTGAATGTCCGGTAAAAGCGATTCAGATCGAAGACAATAAGGCCTACATCATAGAAGAACGATGTATCTACTGTGGCCACTGTACCCAAGTTTGCCCTACCGGTGCAAAAAAGATCCGGGACGGGGTCAGCCGTACCCGTCTTATCTTGCAGAATTATCCCCGGGTAATCTTATCCCTCGCCCCCTCCTGGGCCTGTGAATTCGAAGATTTATCCATCGGACAACTTATCGCAGCCATCCGCAAACTTGGTTTTTCAGGAGTATCCGAGACTGCGATCGGTGCAGAATTGGTCTCTTCACGGGTATCGGATTATCTACAACAATCGCAACCGGGAGTGTATATCTCTTCCGCCTGTCCGGTAGTGGTCGAATACATCCGGAAATACTCCGCCGAGCATACTCCGGCCATCACGCCGATGCTCTCTCCTATGTTAGCTCATGCCAGAATTTTAAAAGACTATTACGGAAACGATTTAAAAGTCATCTTTGCAGGCCCATGTATCTGTAAGAAACTGGAAGCGGATCATTTTAAAGAGCTGGTGGAAGTGGCTATCACTTTTAAAGACCTGAAAAACTGGTTTGAAAAAGAAAATATTCATCCCGAACAATTAACTCCGGCTGCAGAGGATCACTTTATCCCCTGGCAGGCCGGAATCGGTTCTCTGTACCCTGTCGAAGGAGGCATGCTTCCGGGTATCGACGGTGAAAGCAAAAAGATTGTAAAAATGGCTTTCTCCGATTTGAGTAATATCAAAGATGTCATCAAGAACCTGGATACGCGCCGGGAAAAAGATACGATTTTTCTGGAACTGCTGGCCTGTAAAGGAGGCTGCATCAATGGTCCGGCCAAACTCAGCCAGACTTCTCTGGCCATCAAAAGATACAATATTCAGCAACACCGGGCCGCACACCCCGAAAGTACCGTTCCCGATCTCGGGCATATCGATCTGACCACGACATTCAAGGCTTACGACTGTTCGACGGCCCGGCATACAGAAGAAGAGATCAAGCAAGCCTTATCTGCTGTCGGTAAAAACAGTCCTGAAGACGAGCTCAACTGTAGCGGGTGTGGTTATGACTCCTGCCGTGATTTTGCAGTAGCCCTGGTCGAAGGCCGGGCAGAAGAAAACATGTGCGTATCCTATATGCGACGGGTGGCCCACGACAAAGCGACCGTCTTGTTACAAAAAATACCGGCAGGCGTATTACTGGTCGATAATGATCTGAAAATCTCCGATATGAACAGCTGTTGTGCCAACCTGCTGGGAGAGGATGTCGTCATGGTCTACGAAGCTTCGCCCGGATTACAAGGCGTCGAATTGGACAAAATCTGTAGCTTCACCGACCTCTTCCGCACAGTATTGAACACAGGTAAAGAGATCACGGAACGGCAAATCCGGGAAGGCGATAAAATCTGGCTGCTCTCTATTTATAATATCCAACCCCACCGCCTGGTATTCGGAATCTTACAGGATCTTCGGGAACCTTATGTCCGTAAAGAATGGATGCTGGAAAAAACCCAGGAAGTGGTACGCAAATATATGGCTACAGTACAGGAAGTGGCTTGCCTGCTAGGTGAAAATGCAGCTTTTACCGATGCTACCCTACGGTCGATTATGGAGGCGGGGGAAAAGGTAAAAAGCTAAAGGCCAGAAGCAAGAGGGGAGGGAGAAAAAAGGTTGGAGGGGAAAAAGATGGGGGAACGAGTTTATAAGAAAAAAGGAAGGATGAAAGAATCGGATATATTTATAGAAGTAGACTGTTTCCAAAAAAATAAAGCAGGCAATATCGTCTGTGGAGACAGTTACATGTCCCAGAAGTTAAAAGAGGAAGACCGGATCATCAGTGTATTATCGGACGGTTTAGGGAGTGGTATCAAAGCCAGTGTTTTATCGGCGATGACCGCTACTATGGCCATGAATTACACAGCCATGAACGAAAGTATTCTCCAAACCGCTCTCTCGATTATCCATACCCTGCCTAAGGATATGGTCCGTAAAATCAGTTATTCCACCTTTTGTATCTTCGACATCGATTGTTTCGGGAATACCCGGATTGTGGAATACGAAAGCCCGGCGGTCTATCTGTTTCGTCGCGGACAGGCAGTGGAAATCCGGAAAAAAAAGATCCCGATCGAACGGGAAGATCTGGAAAATACCTATCTGTGGATATCGGAGTTCAAGCTGGAAAAAGAAGACCGCCTGATTTGTTTTTCCGACGGAGTCAGCCAATCGGGAATGGGTAGCAGTAATATGCCTTTCGGTTGGGACGAAGGAGTCGGTATCTATATCGCAGAAACCTTAAGCCAGCACCCCGGTATATCGGCGAAAGAATTAGCCCGCAAGATCGTTTTAAGGGCCGAACGCAACGATAACTATCGTTTGCTGGACGACACCAGCTGTTGTGTCATTTACCGGCGAACGCCGCGCAATCTGCTCATCTGTACCGGCCCGCCTTACGATGAAAAAAAAGACCGGTATCTGGCAGAAAAAGTCAGGGATTTCAAAGGTAAAAAAGTACTCTGCGGAGGAACGACAGCCACGATTATTTCAAGGGAACTTCAACTCCCCCTGCAGGTCAGTATGGATATCACCGATAAAGAGCTCCCCCCACTCTCCTATATGGAAGGAATCGACCTGATCACGGAAGGGATTCTGACCTTAAGTAAGGTGGAGCGGCTTTTAACCCAAGGGATCCCCGAAAAATCACAGGGTCCGGCCAACGACCTGGTTAATCTGATACAAAACAGTGATAAAATCACCTTTATCGTCGGTACCCGGATCAATGTGGCACATCAGGATCCCAACCTACCCGTAGAACTGGAAATCCGGCGTAATGTGGTAAAAAAAATTAAATATTTATTAGAAACGAAATTCCTGAAAGATGTAGAAATTACCTATCTTTGACCCCTCAAAATGACACACATCAAAGACTACACATTAACAGGAAAGAAATTTTAAATTTGAATCCTATGGACAAAATCAAACTGAGATTATGTGCAGGAACCATGTGTTATGTCATGGGCGGAGCCCAATTAATGGAAATAGAAGAATTGTTGTCTGAAGAAGAAAAACAAGGCATTGAAATCACCTTTTCTCCTTGTCTGCAACGGTGTAACGGCAAAGATACACCTCCTTTTGCAGAGCTGAACGGAGAAATCATAACCGGTGTCAGTAAAGAAACCCTATTACGAATTATAAAAGAAGAATTAAGACATGTTGTACGATAATTTTGCGATGCTCACCAAACGGGAGTTATTAATCCGGATTGTCAAGTTATTAAAAAAAGACGAACTGATCACAGGTCTGAAATATCTCCCTGTCGAAATGCGTCCACGCAACAAGCGACCGGTGAGGTGTTGCATCCACAAAGACCGTTACATCCTCAAACACAAGATTATCTCGATTCTGGGCTTTGAAATTACAGACGAAGAGATCGACCTGATTCATCTCTCCGATTTCGCCCGCATGGCGATGGCTAATAAAAATATGAAGGAAAATATTCTTTCTGTTGTCCACGAAGCTTGTAGTGCCTGTATCCAATCACAATATGCCGTCACAAACCTTTGCCGGGGATGTGAAGGCCGGCCTTGTGTGATGAACTGCCCCAAAGCTGCGATTTCGTTTATCGGCGGCAAAGCCAGTATCAGCAGTGAGGATTGTGTCAGCTGCGGATTATGCCAGAAAGTTTGCCCCTATCATGCTATTGTATACACGCCTGTTCCTTGCGAAGACGTTTGTCCCGTAAAAGCGATCAGTAAAGATGCCGAAGGCGTAGAACATATCGATAAAGAAAAGTGTATCTATTGCGGAAAATGTATGCAAGCCTGTCCCTATGGAGCTATCATGGAACGGTCGAAAATCATCGATATACACAAAAGTATTAGTAATCCGAAGAAAAAAATCGTAGCTATCCCTGCTCCTGCTATCTATGGGCAGTTCAATGCCACTCCGGGGCAAGTACTGGCAGCGATCAAACAAATCGGTTTCGACGATGTGATCGAAGTTGCTCTCGGTGCCGAAATCACAGCTGCAAACGAAGCCAAAGAATTGGAAGAAAAAATGCAGGAAGGCCAAGCTTTTATGACCACCTCTTGTTGCCCGGCTTATACCGGTTGGGTGGACAAGCATGCTCCGATGCTGAAACCCTATGTTTCGGAAACCCGGAGCCCGATGGTCTATGCAGCCCGATACGCGAAGGAGAAATATCCGGATGCCGAAGTCGTATTCATCGGACCGTGCCTGGCCAAACGCCATGAAGCCGATTCGGTCGACGAAGTGGATTATGTGATGAGCTTCGAAGAGCTGGGTGCTTTTATGGTGGCTTATGACATAGATGTAGCCAATTGCAGCGAGAAAGAGCTCAACCACGAAGTGACGAAGTACGGCCGTGGATTTGCTCAGGCCGGCGGAGTACAGGCAGCTGTTGTCAATGCCATCGGCGACAAATATTCCAATATTCATATCGAAGGGTTGGATAAGAAAAATCAAGCCCTATTGAAGAGTATGGCTAAAAAACCCGACGCTCAATTCGTCGAAGTAATGGCCTGCGACGGAGGTTGTATCAACGGCCCCTGTTCATTAGCTCCCCTCACCTTAGCCAAACGACAAATCAAAAAAGTACTGGAATAACCAAAAGAGCAATTGGTTTGTCAAATCGATGTCCCCTGTACCGCCTTTTTACGGCCGCAGGGGGCATCGATCTTATAATTAG
>NZ_CFKYFN010000067.1:0-6928 GCF_985060555.1 Odoribacter sp.
CGGATAAGATCGGATGATGAGAAAAACGTAAAATTTCGGTTGAGATCAATCGTTTGGTATAGAGTGACCATTGGAAAACAAAATTCCTTTGGTCACTTTGGGTATTGAAAAACACTACCGGGCAGATCGCGCAGATTATAGCGGGAAGCCATTGCTTCGCCGTAGGCTCCGCAGGAATGGATAGCGATGAGATCTCCCCGGCGGGTTTCGTTTAAGACGACGTCTTTCCCGAAACAGTCGGCAGATTCGCATATCGGTCCTACCACGTCGTATTTCTCTTCGGGTCGGTCGGAGCTGATATTTTCTATCTTGTGAAAGGCCTGATAAAGGGCCGGGCGCAACAGATCGTTCATGCCTGCATCGAGGATTACGAATTTTCTGTTTTTCCCTTCTTTGACGTACAATACTTTAGAGATCAGATCTCCGCAGTGTGCGACGATCGAGCGTCCCAATTCGAAATGAATCTGCTGATGAGGTTCCGGTTCGAAAAATCGGGCGAAAGTGGCAAAGTAAGATTGGAAATCGGCAATGGGTTTTTCGTACGGTTCGTTGTAGTCGATCCCTAACCCTCCGCCGAAATTGATATGGGGCAGAAGGAGTCCGCGTTCTTTCATCTGCCGTTGGATCTCATTGGCCCGGATACATAATCCCCGGAAAACGGTCATGTCGGTGATTTGAGAACCGATGTGAAAATGCAGACCGATGAGTTCGATCTGTTTTAATTTCGCTACTTCCGTGATGACATGTTCCAGATCGTACAAATAAATACCGAATTTGTTTTCTTCGATACCTGTGGTGATATAGTGATGGGTATGGGCATCGACATTGGGATTGATGCGAAGGGCGATCCGGGCTTTTTTGCCCAGCCGGGCCGCAATCCCGTCGATCACCTGTATTTCCGGCAGGGACTCACAGTTGAAACAAAAGATATCGTGCTGTAAGGCAAGTTCTATCTCCGCATCGCTTTTGCCGACACCGGCATATACAATAGTATCGGCCGCGAAGCCGCATTCCAGTGCCTGCCGGATTTCATTTCCGCTGACACAGTCCGCTCCCAGTCCCTGCTGGCTGATCAGTCGCAGTAACACCGGATTGGCGTTAGCTTTGACGGCATAATGAACCCGGTAACCGTAAGGGGCTGATTCGGACTTTGCCGCTTGTACTGTTTTTTTCAGTAGCTCTAAATTATAGTAATAGAAGGGCGTCGGTGTTTGAACCGGTATCTGAGATAACTGCATAGTAAAGTGTGTTGTTGCTGAGTGAACTATTTTCAATGCTGAAGATCTTCCAGTTTATGACTGAGGTCTGTCATGGCTTTTTTCTTGTCTTCTTCTTTTACCAGAACCGAGATATTGTGTGCGCTGCCACCGTAAGAGATCATCCGGAGCGGAACTTCTTCGAGGGCTTTCAGAACCTGGGCTCCCAGTCCGGATTTACCGGCTGAAAAATCGCCGACGATACATACGATCGCCATATTGCGGTCGACCTCGATCGTGCCGTATTTTTCCAGATCTTTGAGGATTTCTTCCAGATGTTCCGTACAGTCGATAGTCAGAGAGACTGCCACTTCAGAAGTTGCGATCATATCGATCGGGGTCTTCCAGGCTTCGAATACTTCGAATACTTTCCGGAGGAAACCATAGGCCAGCAGCATATTGGTCGATTTGATCTTAATCGCGGTAATCCCGCTTTTGGCAGCGACGGCTTTCACATTTTTGGCCGGACTGTCTTCGGTGATCAGTGTACCTTCGTCGTCGGGGCATAAGGTGTTTTTCAGGCGTACCGGGATATTTTCTTTTTTCGCCGGTTGTACGCTGGACGGGTGAAGGATCTTCGCCCCGAAATAAGCCAATTCGGCAGCTTCGTCGAATGACAGATGCCGGATAGCCTTCGTCCCTTCGACGATACGGGGATCATTGTTATGAAAACCGTCGATGTCCGTCCAGATCTGGATCTCTTCAGCCTTGATGGCTGCCCCTACCAGTGCGGCGGAATAGTCGCTGCCTCCTCTTTTCAGGTTGTCGATTTCGCCGTAAGCATTCCGGCAGATAAAGCCTTGGGTAATGATCAGGGGGTGGGTGTCCGGTTGGGCCAGTTCGCGTTTCAGGTTTTGCCGGATATAAAAATAATCCGGTTCGCAGTCTTTATCGATACGCATATATTCCAGGGCTGACAAAAGCGTGTTGTTCACTCCGCATTCTTCCAGGTAATAATGCATCAACGTGGTAGACATGATTTCCCCCTGTGCCAATACAGCCTTTTCCTGAAGAGGATAGAAATCCTTGTTGATAAAAGAACGCAGATAGGTGAAAATGGTTTGAATGAAGGTTTTACCTTTCTGAATATAAGCTTCTGTTTCGAATAATTCTGTGATAACGATATAGTAGTTTACTTCCAGATTCTGAATGATATGGAGAGCAGCCTGTTTTTCATTCCGGTATAAGCAGTTAGAAATTTCAACCAAGGTATTGGTAGTCCCGGACATCGCCGATAAAACCACGATCTGAGGTTCGCCGTTATCGATCAATCCGGCCACTGCACGAATTCTGTCTGCACTTCCGACGGAGGTCCCTCCGAATTTTAAAACTTTCATATTTGTCAATTTTATAAACTCCAGTGTTTTTCTTATTTCCGGCTGCAAAGGTGCTATATTCAAATTGATAAAACAATACTTTGTTAAGAATTAAACAACGTGATTAATTTTTGTAGAAGCTGGCTGCCACCCAATTCTTGTCTTCCCGGTAAGTCATGAAAGTCAGACCTGATTGTGCCGCTCTTTCCTGGATGAGGGGAAGGTCTTGCAGATAAAATCCGCTCATGATCAGGAGGCCTTGGGGGAGGAGTCGGGCGACGTAATGGGGCATGTCTTCGAGAAGGATATTGCGGTTGATATTAGCCAGGATCACATCGAAAGGTGCCTCTGCTTCCAGTAACCGGGCGTCTCCGATTTTGATGGTGATGTTGTTCAGACCATTGGCCCGGATATTTTCCATCGCATTGTTGTAAGCCCATTCATCGATGTCGATGCCGGTGATTTCCCGGGCACCGGTTTTGGCAGCCAGGATAGACAGGATACCTGTTCCGCATCCCATGTCGAGTACCCGTTTGCCTGTAATCCGCTCCTTGTTGTCCAGGATGGTGCGTAGCATGAGGGCGGTGGTGGAATGGTGACCGGTACCGAAACTCATTTTGGGTTCGATCAGGATTTCATATTCGATGCCGGGAACCGGAGCGTGGAATCCGGCCCTGACTAAGATCCGGTCGTCTACCACGATGGGAGTGAAATTTTCTTCCCATACTTTGTTCCAGTCCTGGTCTTCGATTTCCTGTACCGAGGTTTCGATACGATAGTTCCGGGTGAAAAAATCGAATATTTCCAGCCGGGTGATGGCTTGTGCATTATAATCTTTGGCAGGAATGTAGGCCGTGAATCCCTGGTCGGTGTAGGAGAAACCATCGTAACCGATAGTACCCAGTTCGGAAATTAACGCATCTGCAACCGCTTCTTCGTAGGGGGTGATGTCGAAAGTAACTTCAATATAATTCATGGTTTTATTATTTTATTCGATTGTCATTCTGATTCTCCATTCTTTGGGGTAATAGTTGTTAAGCCGGTTGCCCAGGTGTTTGCACCATCCGAGACCCTGTCCGCGATAGGTAACCAATAACCATTCTGCGGTCTTGGGCGGCACCGGAATATCTTCTTTTTTCAGAAAGGTCAGGGCTGTCATCCGGTCGGTATCCAGGAGGGCGCAGTTTGCTTTATTCAGTCCCTGCCAGAGAGCGAGTGAAGGCAGAGGTTTACTTTTCCGGTTGATGATTTCTGCTATTTCACAACCTTGGTAGAGGATGTGCAGATTAGCCTCCAGTAGTTGTATAAATTCGCTGTGTTGCTCCGGGATTACGCCTATGATATTGTCTTTGGCATAGGGGCGGTAATATTCGGGTGTCCGGATATAAGCCCGGATGTCGCCGGGGAGAAGGGGGGGGGTATGTTTCGTATTTTTCCTGACTTTCCCGGCTCTGAATTCTTCGCCTTCGTTTTTTTGTACCACTCCGGTAAAAAATCCTTCTCCCGGAATCCGGTGAGGGTAGAAATGATAACAGTGAGCGGTTGAGTTTCCCGGGACAATTCCTGGAAAAAGAGGTGCGATTTCAATGGAACGGGCTCCGTATTTCCGTATCAATCGTTCCAGGATGGCTTCGTTTTCTCCGGGATTGTAAGTGCAGGTGCTATACACCAGGAAACCACCGGGTTTTAGGCAAGGCCAGATGTCTGCCAGAATCCGTTGCTGGCGTTCACTGCAAAGCTGCAGGTTGCTTTCGTTCCATTCCTGAATGGCACCGGGGTCTTTTCTGAACATGCCTTCTCCCGAACAGGGGGCATCTACGACGATGATATCGAAAGCGCCTTTCAGATGGTGAAAGTCTGCCGGATCATTGTTCGTGACGACTACATGGGAAGTTCCCCATTTGATCATATTTTCTTTTAAAATACCGGCCCGGGAACGGATAACTTCGTTAGCTACCAAAAGGCTGCCGGAGGAAAGCCGGGAAGCGATCAGGGTAGATTTGCCACCTGGAGCGGCACACAGATCCAATACTCTTACCGGATGAGCCGGTAGTATTTGTCCGAATATATGATATAAAAACATCGAAGAGGCTTCCTGTACATAGTAAGTCCCGCTATGTAGGCAAGGGTCCAGGGTGAAAACGGGGCGGCTCTTCAAATAATAGGCCGATTCGCACCAGGATACGGGTAAACCGATTTGCTCGTCGGGGAATAACCGGGAGATGGGGACGGGTTTTCCCGGGTTCAGCCGGATACTGACAGGAGGCTCTGTTTGCAGGGCTGCAAAGAAAGCTTCCGACTCTTCCGGTAAAAGTTTTCTCATGCGTTCTTCGAACAGAGCGGGTAAAGTGTTCATGTTTTTCCGTATATTTGCAAATAATTGTGTACAAAGATAAGTGATTTTGGATAAGTTATGATTGAAGTCAAGGAAGATTATAGTTTGAAACCATATAATACGTTTGCTATTGATGTCAAATGCAGGTATTTTGTCGAAAGTGACGAGGAGGAAGCGCTCCGGGCTTTTGTGGCTGATTATGAATGGCAACCGTCGGAAGTGTTGATTTTGGGAGGAGGAAGTAATTTCCTTTTTACGGAAGATTTTACCGGTACTGTTTTTTATCCGGCGATGCAGGGAAAAGAGGTGATAAAGGAAGATGAGGAAGAGGTGTGGGTTAGGATTGGAGCCGGAGTGGAATGGGACGATTTTGTGGCCTGGACAGTGGAACAGGGATGGGGTGGAGTTGAAAATCTTTCTTTTATTCCGGGGCATGTCGGAGCAGCTCCGGTGCAAAATGTCGGAGCCTATGGGATGGAAGCCGGCGAGCGGATCGACCGGGTGGAAGCGATAGCCCTGGATAAAGCTATCCAGGTGGAAATTGCAGGAAAAGATTGCCGTTTCGCTTATCGGGATAGTATTTTTAAACGGGAGTGGAAAAATCGGTATATCATTACCCGGGTGGTATTCCGGTTGTCCAAAAAACCGGAGTTTCGGCTGGATTATGGTGCCTTGCGGAGCGAACTTGAAAAGATGGGGGGAGAAGTGAATTTGACGAATATCCGGCAGGCGGTGATTCGGATTCGCCGTTCTAAATTGCCGGACGTGGCGGAGATTCCCAATGCGGGGAGTTTTTTTAAAAATCCCGTGGTCAGTCGGGAACAGGCGGACCGGCTTTTGGCGGAATATCCCGGAATGCCTGTCTATGAGGTCGACGATGCTTGTTGCAAGTTGGCTGCCGGCTGGATGATCGAACAATGTGGTTGGAAAGGACGTACATGGGGGAAGGCCGGGGTACATGACAAACAGGCTTTGGTATTGGTGAATCGGGGGGGAGCCAGTGGTATCGAGATTACCCGCCTGGCGAATGAAATCCGGAAAAGTGTATTCATGAAATTCGGGATCTGGATAGAACCTGAAGTCTATGTGATTTGAATGAAGTTAAAAACAAAGCTATGGTGACGAAGTATGCAGAGAAAGTAAAAATTTACAACCACTATACCAATTACAAAGGCAGGTTGTTTGTGAAAACTTTGTGTGATTTGTTCAACGATGCGGCCGAGGTACAGACCGAACTATATAAGGTGGATGTGGATACCTTGAATGCACAAGGGTTTACCTGGATGTTGCATCGTCTGCATATCCTGCTCCATAAGATGCCTTTAAAGGAAGAAATCGTGACTATCGAGACCTGGCCTTCGGGGATCGACCGTTTGTTTGCCTTGCGTGACTACCGGATGTTCCGGGAAGACGGGGAGGAATTGGTGCGGGCAACTTCCGAATGGATGTATATCGATATGAAACGGAGAAGACCTTTGCGTTTGCCGGAGAATGTCATTGCCATGAGTACGGAGCATAACATCCCTAAGTTGGTGTTGGCCCCTTTGCTGGATGAGAAGGAATTTGGCGGAGAGAGACAGGGAATACGCCATTTTACAGCGACTTTCGATAACATTGATTTTAACGGGCACGTGACTCAGGCTTCGTATGTCCGCTGGATTACCAATTCGCTGCCTTTCGGGTTTCTAAAAGAGCATGTGTTGACAGAAATTGAAGTGATTTATGCCCATGAGATTATGCCGGATAGTCAGATTCATTCCGCTTATCGCATGGAAGAACGGGGTGAAAATGAAGTGGTGGTTTGGCATGAAGTGAAAGACGAAACCGAGCACTTGACGCATTGTCAGGCCAAAACGGTATGGATGAAGCAGGGATAGAGTTGCTGAGTTATAGAGTTGCTGAGTTATAGAGTTGCTGAGTTGTAGAGTTGCTGAGTTGCTGAGTTGCTGAGTTGTAGAGTTGCTGAGTTGTAGAGTTGCTGAGTTGTAGAGTTGCTGAGTTGTAGAGTTGCTGAGTTGTAG
>NZ_CFKYFN010000068.1:0-23117 GCF_985060555.1 Odoribacter sp.
ACCAAACTCTCCAAATGAAGAAGCATTATTATAAAAGAAATCATATTTATCTTTGCCTTGATTTACATAAAGGATATATCCGCAAACCCAAGGACCACATGCACCACCTCTTCTGTAAGAATGCTTTCTGTCATCATACTTATCAATCCATTTTAAACTTTTATCGGTACGACTAAAGATTCTTCTAAATAATCGTCCAAAAAATTTACTTTCATTATTAAGTTCTTCATCGCTTGTCTCTAAGAGTTCTTGCTCATAAGCACTTAAAGTATTCCAATATGCTTTAGCTTCTTCTTCTGTTCTTGCTAAGCTGACTTCCATAGAGTCTTTTAACGCCTCCACAGTCATATTTTTTCCATATTCGATCTCTTTATTAAGTTCTTCGTCTGCCACCACATAATCTGGTACTTTTTCAAAAGCACGTTGATCAGGTATTAATGTTGGAAGTATGTGAGTTTCCATGTGCTGGATAATCTCTTCACCTTCTAATTCTCTCATATTTTCCATGAGTACAGGAGTCCCATTATCAACTGATATAATTTGCTTGGGTGCTTTACCGCCCTTTGACCTGACTCCTACAAATTGTTCCCCTTTCCAATCCATAAAAATGGAAGGGTTGGAAGCATTGGATTTTGTTAAGAACTCATTATAATCAAAAACGCTGGAGTATACTCCGTTTATGACACTACTGTTTTTTCGGTTGGCATTGACACGTATTGTACCTATAGCATTGTTTTCCGAGTCAAATGCAATAAAATCATAAAACTTCGGCCAAGATTCCAAATTGTATATTACTACAGGATTTGGTGCTAAATGATAGCCGTTCCAGGCCATATCTTGGACAAATCCCGTTTCATTCATTTCTAATAAGGTAATTTTTCTCGCTAATTCAAAATCAAGAACTTTTTTATTTTGAGCTAATGCCTTTAATTCAACAGAGTCAGCATAAGGAATGTAAAGCTCTTGACGTTTGTGATTACTTTCTATTGAAGAACCTAATATCTCTGGAGAGAGGTCTTCGTTGTTGCACGCAAAAAGTAAAATCACACAAAAGGGAATTGATAATAGCTCTCTTTTATTCATAGTATGTGAATTGAATATTGGTTACTCTAGTAAACATACGAAAAGTTTATAATCCTTCCAAGAAACCGCAGTACGTTGTACAGCACATTAAAATACTTTATACATATTTAACTATTTAGCACATGTTGCATATACAAAGCCGCTATTGGTTGCACAAGTTCTTCAAGCCTCTTCAAAAAAGAGTTAGCAAATTCTCTAACTAAAGGTTGGAGAATCTTCTATCGGCGAAGTGCTCTTATGAACTTATACACTGTCCAAAGGACAACAAAAGGAGCCGTAAAGAAACCACCTATGAGGTAAAGCAGGAACTTGAATACGTAATAGAAATTCCATTGCCCTGTCGTCCCTGCCGTCATCTTCCACGGCAGCACCTTGTTGATAAACACATATCCTGCCCAGAAAGCCATCAGAACATATCCCGACATCCACTGCATGTCGGGCATCCGTTTGGTGGTCATAAAGTCGAGTTTATAACCTATGACAAAGAATACGGTGTATAGGATAAGGTAGTAGAGATTATCCCAGATGGCTCTGCGTGACACTCTGCACTTTGGCGATGTCGTCATTAGAAAACTATGCACGTTCAAGGATGTTTCCATTAAAGGTGAACTATATTCCCGTGAGTTTAACCGGCATTTCAAAACAGACAATGCAGTTTGTTCTCTCAAACAGAACACGGAGGGAAAATTTGAACTCAACATAGACGGTATTTCGCACGTCAGTTGGTTCAGACGCAAGAAAGACGAGTTTATGGAAGCGTTGGGAATGCCTACAAAGAAACAAGATAGGAGTATTAAGCTGTAAATCATGACAAATCCGTGATAGTTGAAGTTACATCACGGATTTTTTTGTACTTTTGTACCGTGATTGAGGCAACTCTTTCCAAGACATAAGAAAAAAGAAGAAGCGTTATGCTTATCTTGTACTTGAAAACGTAGGAAATTTTCAAATTGGATACAAGGATAGCATAGTGGTTCTCACGCTATAGCTGGGCTGCTATTGTTACATCCGTATCCAAGGTTTCCTACGACCTTCAAGTAAGAGTGTGGCATACAGTTCCACGCTTCGTGCTTTAACCCATCCTTTGTGGAAGCTGGAGGATAAATGTGTAGTGTATGAACGCAATTAAAAATTGGCTATTAGTTATTTGCACCATTCTATTAGCAAATGGGTGTGCACCACTTCGAACACCTGTAATAGTAAGGAATGCTCCTATTGAAATGTATAAATACGCATACATTTCTCCGACAAAGGAATTGACATCAAGCACAGGAGGTACATATGGAGGTCAATATGGTATCTATGGCTCTTCAACAACCAAAAGTGTTAATCCGAGTGATGTGATAGCAGGAATATTGATAAAACAGGGGTATATTATATTGCCTGAACTCAAATCCGAATTAGCGAATGAAACCTTAATCGTCAATTATGGCGAGAGTGGTAGGCGTAACAGAGGTTTAGGCTATACAATAGAAGTAACCATACAATTTAGTTCTGCAAAAACCAATGAAATGATATGTTCTTGCACAGCAGAGGGACAAGGAGAAACAGAAGCTGATGATATTCGCCAAGCTATCAGACGAGCATTATCAAGTTTATTCCCTGAAAAATAAAATCAATTAATAACCAATAATACAATAGATTATGAAGAAGTTTATAGCATTGTTTGCATTGATGGTTATTACGTTGGCATCATATGCTCAAGTTTATAAAATGTATAATACGCGAAACTATCATAACCAGCTTCGTTTAAATACGATGACAGGTGAAGTACAGCAAATTCAGGATGATGGTCAGTCTTGGATTGTTTGCAGTGCAAGAGAAATATCAGGGGATAAGGAAAGTAGGTTTCGTCTTTATGAAACACAAAATATGTGGACTTTCATACTGTTAGATTCGTATAATGGACGACTATGGCAAGTCCAATATAGTGCACAAGATTTAGATAATCTATTTTGCATACCTATAAACAAGTACGAATTAGTATCTGATAACGAAAATTGTATATTCTCTATTCAACCATTGACAAGCATGTATCAATACTATCTCATAAATGATAGAACAGGTGACATGTGGAAATTCCAATGGAGTACCAAGGGGGATGATTATAGGTGGATTGAAAAATTTAAATAGTTATCATCCTCTGATATGCAGTTGGTTTTACTTATAGTTGTGGTTTCTCTTGTTGCTATTTCTGTTATTGCAATAGTCACAATACGAATACGCCTAAAAAACAAGTCCAAGGAACTTTCAGAAAAGTTAAACCACATATCTTCTTATAGTAATAAATCCAATTATGAGCAAGCAAAAGAGAGATTGTCGGCATTAAATAACGAAGCATTTATTGATATTCCGACCGACCTTAATAATGTTTTTTCATGTAAGATAATCTCTGCAACGCAAGAAAAGGATTTCACAAATCATTATATACCATATTTTCAAGAGGCGCATTCATTAGTCAAGAGACTTGAAGCCTTCAATATCACTCCATCTGTAGCAATCTCAAACCTAATTCGTGACTTTGGAAATATCAATAAGATTGTCGAGCAACATAATGATGCGGTTATAAATTCTTTACTTGATACACATAAAGAATTTTTCGACCATTGTTTGAAATATCCATTGGATAAGCAGCAAAGACGCTCAATCGTTTCAGAAGAAGATAATTGCTTGGTTGTTAGTAGCGCAGGTAGTGGAAAGACCTCTTCTATTGTTGGAAAAGTCAAGTATCTAACAGAAATAAAAGGCATTGTACCTCATAGAATCTTACTCATTAGTTACACGAACAAAGCAGCAGCCGAACTTACGGAAAGAATGGCTACTGATGGTTTGAAAGGTTATACATTTCACAAATTAGCCATTGATATTATCGGAAAAGCGACAGGTACAAAGCCATCTATTTGCGATAATACAGATTCTTTGTTTATAGATATTTATCACACTCTATTAGAGAATAAGGCTTTTAAGAATAGCGTAGTAGAATATTTCATTGATTACCAATCTAATGAAGCGGATTGGGAACAGCGCAAGAATGAAAGGCGAGAAAAGTTGTCGGAACAAAAAAACGTGCAGCTAAAAGCGATGTTTCCCGATATGGATGGTCGGGCTATATATGTGAGAAGTGAACAGGAGCAAAAGATATGCTTTGTCTTATCATCACTTGGAGTAAAATTCAGATATGAAGAGCCATACGAACATCAATTAGCAGATGAAATGCATTCTCAATATCGCCCCGATTTCTCAATATATTTTGAGCAAGCAGGAGTAATCAAACGCATCTATTTGGAACATTTTGGAGTTGATGAACATAGTCTTGTGCCCGCTTGGTTTGCAAAAGACAAAAACATAACATACGAAGAAGCCAATCAAAAATATAATGATGGTATAACTTGGAAGAAAGCAGCTCATGAGAAATTTGGCACTCAACTTTTAGTAACATCAAGTGCAGATTTCCATTACTCTGATATAAGGGGGAAACTCCGAAAATTATTAGATGACGCAGGTGTACCAATTCAAGAGAAAACAGATGAAGAATTATATGATTTGGTTTTACCAAAAGGTAGTAAGCAAGAAAAGGCATTTATACGACTTGCTGTTACTTTCGTGACATTAGTAAAATCAAGTTGTAAATCAGTTAAAGAAGTTCTGAAACAAGCAAAGAATGCAGATGATGAGCGAAGTGTTTTTATTATCAAGAATATATTTCAACCTGTATATGAGCGCTATATAAGTGCATTAAGCGATAGTAATCAAATTGATTTTACCGATGCGATTCTTCAAGCCACGGAAATATGTCGTACTTCGCACCTTGTCGAGTATGACTATATCATTGTGGACGAGTTTCAAGATATATCAGTTGACCGCTACAATTTCTTGAAAGTATTACGAGACGGAAATCCACCTGCAAAGTTGTATTGCGTGGGTGATGATTGGCAATCCATATATCGTTTTTCGGGAAGTGATATGGCTCTTTTTAATCAATTTCCCGAATACTTTGGAGCAACGGAGATAAACAAAATTGAAACTACGTACAGATTTGGAGAACCTTTGGTTTCGTTGTCCTCTCACTTCATACAGCGCAATAAAGCCCAAATACAAAAAGATATACACTCGTTCAGTTCTGAAATGAAAACAGAGTTGGAGTTCTATTCTTACGATAGGCGAGATTATTGCAATACGATAGGACAACTTGTGGCATCTATTCCATCAGATAAATCTATATTTTTGTTGGGGCGTTATTCATTTGATGATTATTACCTTTCTTTTATGTATCAATCCATTAAAGAGGGTAATAGGTTCTTTTACGTAATAGGAGAACGAAAAATCGAGTTTTTGACCGTACATAAATCAAAAGGTCTTGAAGCCGATTATGTAATACTTTTGCAATGTAATAAAGATACGTATGGCTTCCCTTCTCTTGTGAGTGATGACCCTGTGCTTAAATATGTACTCACTAAAAGCGACCAATTTCCATATGGAGAAGAGCGTAGATTGTTTTATGTGGCAATAACAAGGGCAAAGATGAAAACCCTTGTGCTATATGACAAGCGTTTCCCTTCTGTATTTGTAGATGAGTTCTTACATCCCGAAAGGGTTTCAGAAGAAAACTACGTAAAGCACCCTAATGCCAATAAAAGATGGACAAGAGGAGCAGACCAATTTTTATTGAAATTGCATGATGAGGGTAAAAGTGTGAAATATATAGCAGCCAAAATGGGCAGAAGCCAAACTTCAATCGTAATGAGATTAAACAAACTTACCCAATAGTCGGTATTTTATTTATTCTTCAATATTGCATGTATTGGATATTTCCTTACCTTTGCATCAGAAACGAGTTATTTGACAGCATAGCACCGCAAAACGCTGAAAATCGCACGGTTGCCAATTCGTTACTATTATTTCTCAAATGCTCCGTTAAATGTTTATTTCTCAAATGGTTGTGCCAAACCGTTGAAAATCTAAAATATAATCTGGCTTGTTTTTCATCACGTCATCATATCCCAGTTCCGTAGAACGAAGTAATTGTTCGTCAAGATTATATATTTTTCCACCATAAGTAAAAGAGAATTGCCCGAAAAGCGACAAGTTTTTCCAAGAGACACCGAGGTTCAGTCCACCGGTAAACTTAGGGGTAAGATTGTCTATAATCACCTTATCGGCAGCGTCAATGCTTCCGTTTCCACTAACGTCGTCATAGATAATATCTCCCCGTTCATCCAAGCCAAGAGCTCTATACATTTCCAAAGCTCCGAACGATTGTCCAATTTTCAAACGTGGACGCGGCGTATTGCCCCCACCGTAATAAGCACTCGAATAAGCCCAATTATCAACCGGAAGATCTATCACCTTGCTACGGTTAATGTTCATATTGATACCTGCGGTAAGCCCCCAATCCTTTGTAAAATGATGTTGGAAATTCAAAGCAAGGTCAACACCACTATTGCGAATGGTGCCGGCATTAATTTTACGGGAAGTATAACCACCGGTACTTGAAGGCAGCGGTTCGGAATTCATCATACCGCTTGTCCTTTTCAGGTACCATTCGGCTATCAACGTAAGACGATTTTGGAACAAAGCAAGGTCAACCCCCACATCCACCTGATTGGTTTTCTCCCACTGGAGATCGGGATTACCTAATGTACTAGCCACACTCAAAGCAGGTTTTCCCCAATAGATATCACTGGACAACCGGTCATAACAATCGGCCATGGAGACATTCGTAATGCTACCTGTCATACCATAGCTGGTACGCAGTTTAAGAAGGTTGATGACATGCTGCCTGGACATAAAAGCTTCATCGGAAATCACCCATCCTGCAGAGACAGCCGGGAAATTGCTATAACGGTTTTCCTTGGCCAGTTTGGACGTTCCGTCACGACGAATACTAAAACCTAACAAATATTTACGGTTATAAGATAAATTGGCACGGAAAAAATAAGATTCTGAACGTTCCGTCCAACGAGTATTACCCGAGATATTCCAATCTGCCCACAAGTATTCTGAACCGTTCGCCGGCCCTTCAAGACCTGGGATATCAGGAAAACCACCAATGTCCATAACATAGCTTTTAGAGTAATTCTCATTATACTCATATCCCAAAGTAGCAGCAATATTCAGTTTCTGTATGTCCACATTATAATTCAAGAAAGAGTTGGCAGTAATACGATGTCCATCATCGCCGGATTCATTGCTATGACCATCATAGTCTATTCCATCATATGTTTTGGGGCCATTGAACGATTCGTACCGTCGGTTGTTTATTGTACCCGCCAGACGTGAAGTCCATACCAATCCTTTTATAAGATTGATGTCTACACCAAAGTTCCCGGTCGTATTAACGATCTTTTCCTTATTGTTATTGTCAGTCAATGCCAATACCGGATGATCCTGGTATCCGAAATACCAGTCCCATCGGCCGTCTTCATCATAAAGGGGTTCTTCGGGGGTATCGGGACGGATTTCTCCCATACGCAAGACATCTGCCGAAGAAGTATATCTTTTTTTGACCGATTGAGTAACCGAAATATCAGCACTAAGTTTCAGCCATTTATAGACTTGGCTAGTCAAAGCCAATTTGGTATTCAGACGAGAATAGTCGCCTTTTCCAATCGTATTCTCTTCAGCAGTACGTCCCACAGAGAAATAATAGGTAGTTTTGTCATTTCCACCATTAAGGCTCAGGTGAATATCACTCTTCGCAGCGCTGTTAGGAATCACATAATCCAGCCAATCCACCTCTTGCTTACCCATATTAAGCGTATTCATTTGAGCCCGCCACGTGGCAATTTCCTCTTGCAAAGTAGCTTGTTCTCCTGCAGAAAGGCCTCCGGCCGCCAACTGCGATCGAATGTCGGCTATACGGTTTTCACGTCCTTCACGAAATACCATCTCGTATTCCTCCGCATTCAACATACGATAGTTGAACGGCGTGGAAGCCCAACCGTAATAAGCGGATAAATTAACGACAGGCTTACTGTTGAACTTTCCTTTTTTCGTTGTAATCAGAATGACACCCATGGCTCCTCGCGAACCATACATAGCCGATGAAGCAGCATCTTTCAACACTTCTATCGATTCAATATCTTGGGGAGCGATGTTGTTCAGATTAAAATTAGACGTTCCATCAACAATCATTCCATCGATCACAATAAGAGGTTGCACACTAAGATTACTACTTTGGTGTCCTCTAATCACAAATTCAGGATTCGCACCGGCATCTCCACTCAACTTTCGTACCCATAATCCTGATACCCGTCCCTGCAAACCTGTTATGACATTGCCCACTTGGGATTCCTGCGGTTTAAAGTCATCCACGGAAGCAATGGAACCGGTAACATTACGCTTCAACTGAGTTCCGTATGCTACCACCACCACCTCATCCATCTCCCTGGCATCTTCCTCCATAACCACCGTCAAAGGTTTCGCATCATTCACCTTGATTTCTCTGGTTTTCATCCCGACAAACGAAAAAATCAGAACATGTTCCGTATTGCCCGGCAAAGTCAGACGAAAATTTCCATCCGCATCGGTCACTCCCCCCAATTGCGTACCTTTCAGCAAAATCGTCACTCCGGGTAAAGGCATTCCACCCTTATCCTTTACCAAACCGGTCACGACAAGTTTTTCCCCAACCTTTTGAGGAGAAACCAGTTTCGGAGAAATGATAATGACATCATCCTCCAGCCGATACCACAAACCGGTATTTTTCAGACATTCTGCCAGAATATCGCTCAAATCCCGGTCTTCCAGCTGTACGCTGACTTTTCCCACATGACGGAGTTCATTACTGCTGTACATGAACTCATACCCGGACAACCGGGTTATTTCCTGGAAAACTTCAGGCAAAGTCTTATTCTTTGCATCCAAGGTTAAGCGGATCTGAGAATGCGTCCGGGCAGATAGCGTTGACAATCCCAGAATCAGCATGCAAACACAAATTTTCATAGTTAAATACATTTTCCGAACAATATCAGGCCATGACCCGATATCCAAATCCCGATTTTTTTTCATAAATTTGTTTTGTTAAAATTAATAATGGCCATTTGCACGATGGCGTTAATAATTCTATTCCGGGAAGATGCTGCACACATCTTCCTGTTTTGTTATTCAGTAAATACCTCAATCGCACGTCCGTTCTGCACAAAACGGATATGCGTCGTGAGTTCCAGTTTATTCAATACCTGATCCAGATTCCTGTATTTCGGCAGATTTCCGGTAAAACGGATTTTTCTGACCTCCGCATCCCGGAGAAAAAATTCAACGTCATACCAACGTCCCAATTTATGAATCACCTCTTCTAATAAATCGTCATTAAATACAAAACGCCGGTCTTTCCAGGCCGTATAAGCTTTTACGTCTACGTTCCGGATTTCCGGGCCTTCCGAACTGTAATTCAACTGTTCTCCGGGCTGTAATTTCCGGGAATAATTCCCCACCCGTACTTCCACTTTTCCCTGCACCAAAGTGACTTGCTGAGTTTCCGAAGGATAGGATTTCATATTAAAAGAAGTACCCAAAACCTTAATATCCAATTGTTCCGTTTTCACCACAAAAGGCCGGGAAACATTTTTTGCGACCTCGAAATAGGCCTCCCCTTTCAGCATGACCTCCCTCCCCTCACCGACAAAGGCCACCGGATATTTCAGTTCCGTTTCGGCATTCAGCCACACCCGGGTACCGTCGGACAGGGTTAACTGATATTCCCCTCCCCGCGGAACCGTAATCGTATTGTAAACTAAAAAAGAACCGATATGCTCTGAAGAATAATCCAATCGTTTCCCCTGCACACGAATGTCGGCAGTCTGTTCTTTCAATTGGGTTTCCAGGCTGTCCGACAATACCACTTGCCGTCCGTCCGACAAAGTCAATAAGGCCCCCGCCTTCCCCGGTTTTATCACCCCGGTTACCGGCAATTGGCTTTCTTGCTCCATCCTATCCCCCATATGGAACAAAAAAGCCAGCGCAACCCCGATCACCAATGCCCCCATGGCAGCCACCGCTGTCCAGCGTTTCCCGATACGCAACCGGTCAGTCTTCCGTTTTCCGGCCACAAAACGGCGATATCCCTCCCCAACCTGAAACTGATGGTGTTCTCTCCTGGCCTCTTCCAAAAATCCAGGCCGAACCAATTCCTGATACATCCGTTTATGCTCATCGTCCTCGGCCAGCCACTGTTCCAATTGTTTCCGCTCTTCTCCGGTGAGAACACCGACAATCGACTTTTGTATCAAAAGCGCTATCTGAAAAGGATAATCTGTCATCTTTTTTCATTTTTTCATATAAAACACAACCTCGGGCAAAAAGTGTCAAAAAAAATGAGAAAATATTTTGTAAAAGCAACTTTCTTTATGGAATAGCGTCAAAACGAAAAGTGGGGAGAAAAATGTATCTTTGCCCCAAAGAAAAGACTATATGCAAACGAAGCTCGAAAAACTCATATCCCAATATCGGGAATTGGGAATAGACAAGCAGATAGACTACGACAAATTCTATCTGTATTCACTTATTACCCATTCCACAGCCATCGAAGGCTCTACCATTACCGAACTTGAGAATCAAATCATGTTCGATCAGGGAATCAGCCTGAAAGGAAAGAGTATGGCAGAGCTGAATATGAACCTCGACTTGAAGAATGCATACGAGAATGCGGTAAAACTTGCCAATACTCATGCCGATATAAGCATTGACTTATTGAAAGACTTCTCGGCTCTTGTGATGAAAAACACAGGACAGGAGTATAAGACCGCATTGGGGGCTTTCTCATCGGCACGGGGTGAATTGCGTCTGCTGAATGTCACTACCGGAATCGGGGGTAAATCGTATATGAATTACAGTAAAGTTCCGGCAAAACTATCGGAGTTTTGTGTTTGGTTGAACAAGGAGCGCGAAAATTATACCCATAAAAGCACCATACAGCTATACGAAATCAGTTTCGATGCCCACTATCATTTGGCCACAATACACCCTTGGGCGGACGGGAACGGCAGAATGGCCCGATTGCTGATGAATATGCTGCAATTTGAATTCGGGCTGATACCGACAAAAATTCTCAATGAAGACAAGGAAGAATACATCAAGGCTTTGGTGGAAACCCGTGAGCATGAAGACCTGAATATCTTCAGAGAGTTTATGACATCCACTATGATTAAAAACCTTACCCACGACATAGAGGCTTACCGTAAATCTATCGATGACACTTCAATAAGTGGGAAGAAAAAATAAAAAGTAGGGAGAAGAACCTATTCAACGCAAGAAATGCGGAGAATGTGAGGTATATTCTCCGCATACATTTAAAAAATCAATTCATAATGGGTACTCCGCCCTCCTTCATCGGTTTTACGCAATATCCCTTTCGCAATTAAAGCCTGTATATCACGTAATGCCGTATCAGCAGAACATTTGGTAATTTTTCCCCATTTGGAAGAAGTCAGTTTACCCTCAAAACCGTCCCAAAGCAAATTTACCATTTTGATTTGACGGTCATTCATGGAAATCTCCCGGTATTTATTCCAAAAAGCGGCTTTCCGCAAAACCGTGCCCACTGATTTTTCAGCGTGAAGCAATGCCGCCTCCAGACAGGCAAGGAACCATTCCAACCATGCAGTTATATCTAAATCCGACTTTTGTATTTTTTCCAATGTTTCATAATAATTTTTCCGCTGATTTGCCATAACCGATAACAAACTCCCCTCTCCTTATGGAAAAATTAACGACAGATATTCTTTCATCTATTTTTATTTCCTACTTTTACCTGAAATTAGGACATGTCTTAACAAATTGAAACAATCATCCGATGTCGTCACAATATCCTGTCCCTAAATGGATCGAACAATTACACGCCGGAAAAGAAGAAGCCTACCGGATTCTTTTTGATGAATATTACCAGATGTTGTGTGTATTTGCCATGAAATATATAAAAGAAAGAGGTGGCCGAAGACATCGTGCAGGATATCATTCTGGAACTATACAGCCGGCGTCTCCGGTTCAACACCCCCGTTGCCCTCAAATCGTTTTTGTTCCTGTCCGTAAAAAACAGGGCCCTCAATTTCCTGCGCCGTCAGCGGGCACAAGAACATTATCTGAGTATTTCGGTGGAAGAAGAAAGTTTTTTCCTGAACAATATCATCCGCGAAGAGGTATACTATCATCTGCAAAAAATGATCGGGGAACTCTCCGACCCTGTGCGGAAAATTTACGAACTGACTTTACAGGAATTCTCCAATGAAGAAATTGCCGAACAACTCGGATTAACCGTCGATTCTGTCAAAGCACACAAAAAACGGGGGAAACAAATATTGAAGGAAAGGCTGAAAGGTTTAATGGCCTTCTGCCGGGCAAAATTCCTGCAACCGCACTATACGCCGAAAAGTACAAGTTTGAGATTATTCCGCAATATCGCCATGGCCCGTTTGAAATGAGTCTTCACTGTAGTTTCTGCAATATCCATCTGTGTTGCAATTTCTTTGATCTTTTTCTTCTCGACAATATGAAGTAATACGACTTCCTTTTGTTTTTCAGGTAATGTATCCAGAATAGTTTTCAGACGTTCATGAATATCTTCATCGATTTCCGGATCTTCGATACCGGAGAACAACATCGCTTCGATGATTTTATCCTGATGCTTACCTTGAATTTCCAAATCCCGCAAATAATTCAGGCAATTATTCCGGATAATACCGAGCATATAATAAAATACAGGTTGTTTTTCATCATATCTTTCCAGGTGATCCCACAAAGACAGAAAAGCATCCTGTACCAAGTCTTCCGCTTGTTTCCAGTCGTAAAGATAACGCATGGCATAATGCTGCAAAGGCAGAAACGAAGTTTTATACAATTCATGAAAAGCATCCAGATCTCTTTTTTTTATCCGAAGCCCTAAATTACTTTTTTCTATGTATTGCTCTATTCTTGCCATGATATTTTCGGCAAAGATAATTTTTTTCTATTATACGGTGTCCTCCATTTTTAGATTCCAAGTTAATTATATAAAAAAGAAAGCGTGGTCTATGGAAAAAAATTCGATTCGTTGGGAAATATTATTGAAAGGCGCCCGCGGAACATTGTCTCCTGAAGAAGAAATCATTTTTCAAAAGTGGTTGGCCCGGGATATACGACATAAAGCCTATTACGAGAAAATGTGCCGGGTTTGGTCGTCGGACAATACAACTTACGATTTGCATACCGATGTGGCTGAAATGATAGTCCGTTTTGACGATTATGTCCGGAATAAGCGGAAAGTAAGGCGCCGGAAGATACTGAGGAATGTATACCGTTCGGTAGCCTGCCTGTTGATTCTGCTGACTGTAGGTGGAGGGATCATGTTGTTGAAGAGAGACAAACGGGAAATGGAAACTGCAAACCGGATTGCCGGATCTATCTTGCCGGGCCAGGGGAAAGCCATTATTCTTCTACCGAACGGCGAAAAAGTAGATATCGCTTCGTTAAGCGATTCTTTATCCTACCGGACAGCAGGCTTTACGGTCGAAAAAGATTCCGGAATAATCAGATATATGAAACAACAGCAAGCCCGGACAGATTATCACACGATCGTTATACCGATAGGAGGAGAATATCAGGTGAAGCTGAGCGACGGGACGATGGTATGGTTAAATTCAGATTCGCGGTTGAAAATTCCGACGGCCTTTGTGGGAAACGAAAGAAGAGTTTTTTTATCGGGAGAAGCTTATTTCGATGTAGTGAAAAATGACCGTAAACCTTTTATCGTCGAAACAGATTTAGGGAATATAAAAGTTTATGGAACAGAGTTTAATGTAAAGCGTTATTCCGCCGACAGACAATTGAAAGCAACTCTGGTGGAAGGCTCCATCGGATTCAGTAACGATCATGTAGCAGAACTGAAACTTCAGCCCGGCTATCAGTTAAGCCTTACCGAAGGGAAAAGTGAACCTACTGTGGAAAAAGTAAAGGTATATAATGAAATAGCCTGGAAAGATCAACGCTTTTGTTTTGAAAACAGAACCCTGGAATCGATAGCCCGGGATATGGAAAGATGGTATAATGTAAAAATCGTTTTCGAAGATCCGGTATTGCAACAGCTGCAATTTTCGGGTTCTTTGAGCCGGTACGGAGAGATTGAGACTTTACTGCATTTTTTTGAAGAAAGTGCAGATATTACATTTGAGATCGATCACCATACAATTACTGTAAAAAGAAAATAAAAAAATAGAGAATGCTTCTGCAGTCGGCAAACTTTAGAGCACATTCTCTACACATTCATTCATATTAACGAACTAATAACAAATGTATGAAAAAAAAAGCACCTGACAGGTATTTCTTACCTGAATTCTTAAGAAAAATGTTAGCGGCAGTGTACTTGCTGTTCATTGTTTCGTTGTCTTATGCGGCGGCAGATAATGACACCAAACTGATCACATTTGCCGTGAAATCTGAAAATTTAAATGATGTTCTGATTAAATTTAAAGATCAGACCGGTGTCGATATTTTATTTAACAAACAACTTATCGGGAACCGGAAGTGTAATGATTTTGAAGTCGTAAATCAACCTGTTGAGGTGATACTGAGCAAAATCCTTGAAGGTACAGGGTTTGTTTTTTCGAAAGTGGACGGAGTGTATGTCATCAAAAAAAGTACAGAAAAAATCGTTCAACCGGTAGAGCCCCTGGCGATTTCCGGCGTAGTGACCGACACGGATGGAGCACCCTTACCCGGAGTGACCGTTTTGGTAAAAGGGACTTCTTTGGGAAGTGCAACCGATACAGAAGGGAAATTTAAATTATCACTTCCTTCACAAGAAAATGTAGTCCTGGTATTTTCGTTCGTCGGCATGCAAACCAAAGAGGTCCCTTATAAAGGCGAATCCGAAATAAAAGTGACCCTGCAAACCGACGTAACTGAAATGGAACAGGTTGTCGTTACCGGTATTTTTACCCGTAAAACAGAGAGTTATACCGGTGCTGCAACGACCATAAAGAAAGAAGAACTACAGAAAATGGGGAACCAAAATGTTTTACAATCCCTGAAAAGTTTAGACCCGGCTTTTCATATTATAGAAAACAATGATTTCGGTTCGGATCCGAACAAAGCCCCCCAAATTCAGTTGCGTGGCCAACAATCCATGCCCGATATAAAAGGGACTTATAATGGTAACCCCAATCAGCCGCTTTTCATTTTGGACGGTTTCGAAACAGATATTACAACAGTTTACGATTTGGATATGAACCGGGTAGAAACGATTGTATTACTGAAAGATGCCGCAGCCAAAGCAATATACGGAGCCAAAGCGGCCAATGGCGTAGTGGTCATCGAAACCCGTCAGCCGAAAGCCGGGAAGATGAGGATATCATACAAAGGAGATCTGAGCCTGACGATTCCCGACCTGACAGGTTATAATCTTTGTGATGCACGTGAAAAATATGAAGTAGATAAGGCACACGGCCGTTATTCAGATCCCTGGTTTTGGGAACAATATCTGAACCAGATCAAATCGGAAATAGAACGCGGCGTGGACACAGATTGGCTGGCCCAACCTTTACATACCGGTATCGGACACCGGCATTCTCTGTATTTGGATGGAGGAGACGAACATTTACGCTATGGCGTAGACTTGCTTTATAATGAAATCAAGGGGGTGATGAAAGGATCAGACCGGCAAACGTTCACGGGAGGAATTACCCTGGCTTACCGTTATAAAGACTTATTGTTCAGAAATCAGTTGAGTACCACTCTTAACCGGGCCAATGATTCTCCCTATGGTTCTTTCGACGAATATGCAAAACTGAATCCCTATTGGACACCTTATGATGAAAACGGGGATTTGAAGCAAATTGCCGGTTCTACCGGAGGAGGAGGCCTGGTTGGGGTAACCTGCGGGAATCCGCTATGGAATGCTTCTATCGGTACTAAAAATTTCAGTAAATATACCAGTATTACCAATAATTTTTATATCGAATGGCAGGCTTTGACCGCATTGAAGTTTATCGGACGTTTGGGGTTATCGAAAACCCTCAATGCAAGGGAAGACTTTTATCCGGCCTCACATACCAGATTCCTGGGATATTCGGAAGATAAATTTTTTGAAAAAGGCACATACAGTAAACTGGAGGGAGAAAGCAGCAATGTCAATATGGATATAACAGCCAATTATTCCTTATTATCAGATAAGCATCAACTTTTTCTGAACCTGAACTACAAGATGGAGCAAAGCCGTTCTGAAAAAGTTACTTTCACCATGGTCGGTTTTCCGAATGACAAGAACGGTTTTATCACTTCGGGTCTCGGATTCAACAAGAGCGATTATCCTCCTGTCGGCAATGAGTCCATCAGTCGTGAAATAGGTGTTTTGTCCGCTTTAAACTATTCGTACGACGATCGTTACCTGGCCGATTTGTCCTGGCGTGCCAGTGCGTCTTCCCGTTTCGGACAAGATAAACGGTGGGGACAGTTCTGGTCGGCAGGTATCGGATGGAATTTTCATAAAGAACATTTTATGGAGCAGGCAGAATGGCTGAAACAATTTAAACTACGTGCCTCAACCGGTTATACCGGAGCCCAGAACTTCAATCCATATCAGGCTTTAGCCATGTTCAGTTACAATCAGACCCAAGCCTACGACAACTGGATCGGTTCTCATTTAATGGCCCTGCCCAACGATGACCTGAAATGGCAGAAAACCCAGGATTACAATATCGGATTCGACCTGAATCTCTGGGGACGTCTTATGATTGTATACGATTATTATGTGCAGCAAACCAAAGATCAGTTACTGGCCTTGACTGTTCCTCCTTCTATGGGATTTACCAGCTATATGGAAAATATCGGAAGTACGGAAAATAAAGGAATGGAACTGAAGTTAAATGCCCATTTGTTGTATGATGTGGAAAACGACCGTTATTTAAGTACTTCTTTCTCTATTGCCAAAAATACGAATAAGTTGAAAAAAATATCGAATGCGTTGAGAAGCTACAACGACGAGGTCGATAACGAAATATTGGATGGAAATACCAACAGACCCCAGACCCGTTTTATCGAAGGTTCGTCTATGAATGCTATCTGGGCTGTCCGCTCCCTGGGTATCGATCCGGCTACAGGAGATGAGATTTTCCTGACAAAGGATGGAGAAACAACGACAGAATGGAAAGCCGAGGATCAGGTGGTTTGTGGCGACGCCATGCCCGAATGTTCGGGTACTTTCGGAATAAATATGGATTACCGGGGAATTTTCCTGAACATGTCTTTTTATTATCAATTCGGCGGTCAGACTTATAACCAGACTCTGGTCGACCGGGTCGAGAATGCCAATGTCGGACTGAATGTCGACAAACGAATTTACAATGCCGTTTGGAAAAAACCGGGTGACCGGGTCGATTTTTCTTATAATCCTTACAGGCTGACTAAACCCAGTTCCCGTTTTGTACAGGATTTGAACGAATTGCGTTTGTCATCTTTAAACGTGGGATATGATTTCCGGCATTGTGCATTCCTGAAAAAGAGCCGGTTGCAACAATTAAAGGCCAGTTTTTATATGGATGATGTGTTCCGGGCTTCTACAGTGAAAACAGAACGCGGGTTGACTTATCCGTTCGCCCGTACTTTCTCGTTCTCTTTACAAGCAACCTTTTAATCGATGAATACAATGATACGAATACAAAAAACAAAAAATATACTCGGCATTTTGTTCTTTTCCCTGTTGAGTGTTTCCTGTCAGGAATGGCTGGATGTCAGTCCGAGTACGGAAGTAAAATATGACGATCTGTTCAGTTATAAGAACGGTTTTAAAGATCAATTGACCGGAGTATATACCGCTTTATGTTCGGAAGAACTTTATGGTGCCCATCTCGGTTTCGGAATGTTGGACGCTTTGGGACAACAATATTACTGGAATCAGGAAGCCGGAACTTATTATTACCTGCATCGTTTTGTTTATGACAATCCGAAAAGCGAAGAAGTGATCAACAGCATCTGGAACAACATGTATAATGCGATCGCCAACGTCAATATTCTGTTACAGGGCATCGAAGACCACCGGGGAATTCTTGCAGCCGATGAAGAAAAAATCTACGAAGGGGAAGCTTATGCATTACGTGCTTTTCTGCATTTCGATCTGCTCCGTCTGTTTGGCAAAAGTTATGTGAGCGGGGCCGGTGAAAAAGCGATTCCCTATGTCAGCAAAATTTCGAAAGAAATAACTCCGTTATCTACGGTTTCTGAAGTCCTTGATTCCGTAATTACGGATTTGGAAAAAGCAGCCTTTCTATTAGAAAACGATCCTGTCAGAACCGGAGAAGCGACGACATCTTTTTTGGGAACCCGGAGTTTTCATTTCAACTATTACGCAGTCCGGGCTCTGATGGCACGTGTTTATTTGTATAAAAACGATAAGGTCAATGCCCTGAAAAATGCTACGGAAGTAATCCTTTCCCACAAATATCCGTGGGTAGAGAAAGGCCAGGTAGCGACAACGACCCGTGATAACCGTGACGGAATCTTTCTGACGGAATGTATCCTCATGCTGAACAATACGAGATTAGAAACGATAACAGAAACATACCTGAAAAAAAGCGAAAACAATACGGTGGGTAATTTACTTGTCACCCAGGCAGAAGTGAGGGACGAAATTTTTGAAAATACTTTGTACGGTGGCAGCGACTGGCGGTATATCTATTATTTCGAACCTATCGACTCTTATTATGTCAATACTAAATTATGGCAAGTCTCTTCCAGTTACAATAACCGTCAACCTTTGCTTCGTATCAGCGAAATGTATCTGATTGCTGCCGAATGTGCAGGTTCGAAAAAGGAAGCCCTTGAATATTTCAATACCTTACGCCAACACAGGGGTTTCGAGGTTACTGATGATTTGAAAGAAGAAGATACGACCGATGAAAAATTACAAACAGCTATTGGTAAAGAATACCGTAAAGAATTTATAGGAGAAGGGCAATGGTTCTTTTATTGCAAGCGTACCGACCAGGCAACACTACCTAATGTACAGGTACCTTTCAGCAAAGCTTATTATGTGCTTCCGATACCTGACCAGGAATTAGAATATGGAAATAGAAATTAATGAGAAAAGATTATGAAGAAACATTTTATATATAAATACGGTCTGCTATTATCCGTCCTGATCGCAATAGGATGTGGCAGTTGTCAAAAAGACAATTATGTGCAATATGACGCCGGATATGCCTCTTTACGTTTTATTTATGCAGCAGAGGGAAATGACAGCATAGTCTATTCTTTTGCATTGCATCCTGACAAACAAGAAGATATCGTAGAAATCCCCTTTAAACTTGTCGGACTGGCAGTTGGACAAGTCCGGGAAATCGGAGTTGAAGTAGTAAAAGAAGAAACTACAGCCCAGGAAAATGACCATTTTATAATTGAAAGAAGTGAACTTCCGGCGGATTCGATAAAAGGAATTTTAAAAGTAAAGGTTAAGAAAACCCCGGAGTTGGAGAATCATAATCTGGTAGCCACCTTCCGGCTCTGTGGCAATGAAAACTTCGCAGCGGCTCCTGTAAATGAGAATACATATAAAATTGTATTAACCAATCATCTGACAGAACCGGCAGGCTGGCCTTTCGGTGAATATAGCCGCATAAAACATCAGTTTGTCATCCAAACCCTGGGAATTGCCACCGATTATGATAAGTGGAGCACTTCAGAAAGCATTTACTACACGGGTATAATGGTAAATGCTTTATATAAATATAATAAAGCACACCCGGGAGAACCCCTGACCGATGAAAACGGTCTGGTTGTAACATTCTGAACGATATATCAACGATAAAAGAATAGCACAATGAAAAAGATCATATATTTATTTTTTTTCATTCCTCTCATGATCAATCTGGCTGCCTGCTATGATGATACGGGGAATTATGACTACACAGATTTACCCGATGTTGACATAAAAATGCAAGATACGGTATATGCAACTCAATTCAAGACGTTAGAACTTACTGCAGATGTAGATTTAAACGATGCTCCGGAAAGCGACTATGAATTCAATTGGCGGATCTGGTCCAACGAAATTGGTGGGGTCTGGGAACAAAAAGAGATAGGAAATTCCAGAAATCTGACATACGAAGTAGCCGAAATTCCAGGTTCTTATACATTGGTACTAACCGTTACCAATAAGAAAACGGAAGTGAAAACCCACAAGCAAATTTACCTGGCGGTACAGGGAAGTATTACCGAAGGCTGGATGGTTTTACAAGAAAAAGAAGGCAAAACGGATTTCGATTTAATCATGAGTCCCTATTTCTCAAACCGGGTAGAAAATGACGAAATTTTACACAATGTATACGAGACAGTCAATGGAGAAGCCCTGCCCGGACGTGGTGTTGTCATCGGCAGCTATTATTGTATCGGAAGATATCAGAATGTGATTGTGCTTACCGATAAGGGCGGGGCCCGCCTGTCGGCCATCACCATGCAAAAAACATTTGATATGTCCACCCTGGTACTTGACCTATCATCCTGGAAACCGGAAAGTTACATTTTCTGGCAATATTACTGGAGCCCGGGAAGATTTGGCTACGATGCGATCGTGTCGAACGGTCGTTTTTATGAATACAGTGCGATCAGGAGTACGGGATTTACAACTTATACCGAACCGATCCTGAAAGACGGCCTGACTTATAAAGCATCGCCTTATGCCCCTAAATGGTTTGATTATTATCAGGGTATTCTTTATGATGAAATCGGCGGACGTTTTCTGGGAATCGAGAAGAATACATGGATTTTGAAAGAATTGGCAGTGGCCACGACAACCCAGCCTTTCGATTGGGGAAATATGCATGCCAGCCTCCGTTATATGGAAACAGGATACAATAATTACGAATACGGATTATTCGAGGATTGGGATACGAAAAAAATGACATTATGCGTTTTCAATTTTGACACAAAGCCCAATATCGGTGTAGGGAAATACCCGGCAGACAATTGTCCGGAACTGGAGAAAGCGAAATATTTCGCAGTAGGTTCACTCGGTCCTGTTTTTTTATATGCTACCGACCGGGATATTTACCGGTATGATTACAATGGAACGAATACCGGTGAAAAACTTTACACTTTGGCCCAAGCTGATGAAAAAATAACGGGAATGAAAATATTCAAACCCTGTATCCATCGTTTTATTCCGAATCATCCCTATAACAATAAAGTGCTGATTCTTTCCACTTACAATGAGAGTAAGAAAGAAGGGAAAATTTATATGTACTATATCAATGAGGTGAACGGAATGATCGATATTGCTTCGGAAAAAGTATTCGAAGGTTTCGGAGAAATCCTGGATATGGAATATAATTACCCGAAATACGGTACTTAAAATGAGCAGAGGTTTGAAAATAGTTTTTGTGCTTTCCTGCTGTTTTTTGTGGGAAGCACAAGCCTTTTCCCAGGTAAGAGTCCGCTTCGACGCCACTTTCGGGCAAGAGGAAATCCGGATCGGGTTCCGGGAACAAACTTATAAAGTGAAACTAGATGAATCAGGCATAGGGAAGATAACTATTCCGGATTCACTGGTTCCCGGATATGCAGTTTTATATGGTCCGCGCAACGCTTATTCGTTTTATCTTGTACCGGGACAACAACAGGAAATTACTCGGCTGAACGGACAAGAGATTAAATTTGCCGGAGCGGCTAAAGCGATCAATATCTATCTGAACAGTCCGTTTTTGAATAACCGGGATCCGGGGTATGAAAAAGGGGAAGAAGAATTTTTGAAAGCATGGGCACTGATGCCCGGCAGATTACAATCACATCTTGATTCTTTACCTCTGCCGGCGGATTTTAAAAAATCGGAGCGTAAACGGCTTTATTATGTGGCTTGCCATTCATTATTGGATTATCCCCTTCGTCATGCCAGATTATTACGCCTGAAAAGTTATTCCCCGGGAGAAAGGTATTACCGGAAAGTATCGGAATTGCTTCAGGAGGATCCTTCAGCTCATGAATTCTGGGAATACCGCCAGTTTTTCAGGAATGGTATACAATTGCTGGGAGAAAGAAAAAAAACTGAAACAGGTAAACCGTTGGATAAGTTAAAGTGTGAACTGGATTATATATGCAATCACATTAAGGATGAAGAACTGGCGGGTTATTTAGTCGACGAAAGCATGTCCGGATATATCAGGTACTTCGGATCAGAAGGAATGGAAGCGTTTTTACCCCTTTATCGGGAAAAGGTAAAGGATGAAAAACAAAAAGCAGCATTTTTCCGGTCGTATGAACAATATACCCGTTTGGAAAAAGGTAGAAAAGCACCCCATTTTTCCCTTTTGGATAAAGACGGTAACCGGAAGAATTTATCTGACTGGCTGGGCAATTACGTTTATATCGATGTCTGGGCAACCTGGTGCGGACCGTGTTGCCGCGAACTCCCGGCATTTCATAAATTAAAAGAGGAGTTCAAGGATAAGCCTATTTGTTTTGTAAGTATCTCTATCGATGCGGATGAAGCTGCCTGGCGGGCCAAGATAGAAAAGGACAGCCTGGATGGTATCCAATTGAGGGTAAACGAAGAAGATACTTTTAAAAAGGATTATAAGATTTCATGGATTCCCCGTTTTCTATTGATAGATCGGGAGGGAAAAGTACTGGATGCCAATATGACACGTCCTTCGGGATATTCAGTAAATGTCCCCACAAAATACCATGGCCAATGAAAATGATAGAGTATAATCACTTCATCTGCCATTATTATTTTCATTTTTCTGTATATTCCCATATACTCTTATCTGGTAAAACATGAAGTTCCGGAAGAAGTCTTCTGACCTCTTCTGCTTCTTCCAGTAAACTCATATCATGCAGCTTTCCCCGTTCTGTTCCTGACCTTGTCAATCATCAGTATGGCATTTGCCGTATGTATCCCGAAGAAAATCCACAGGATTTCCGTCTTCCTGTTCCTTGCCTTTATCCTTGCGAGCGAGTAATGTTGCTTGTGAGTGCCGAAGCTTCCTTCAAGCCTGGTGGCCCTTTCTTTTGAGAGTTCGCTTCTAAGCCCCCTTCCTGAAAGGGTCATCTTGGGTCGGCCGTCTCTTGCGCCCATA
>NZ_CFKYFN010000069.1:0-25389 GCF_985060555.1 Odoribacter sp.
CTAAGACGTTTTGCTTCTGCCTGACAATCTTCGGAACAGTATTTCTGTATACCACTCCTTGGCACGAATGTCTTGCCACAAAATTCACATTTTCTTGTCGGTCTCATACTCTTTGATATTGCTATGTTCTACATACTTTGAGTATTCCACCGATGGAGTAAACGGAAGTGAACCATTGACAACCTTTGTCAACCAAGTCCACGATATAACGCTTTTTGCCTATCAGCTTCAAATCTGTCCTCCATCGTAACCACTCGTAAACCCTTGTCAACTACGTTCACGACATGACAAAATAAAAGCTCCGCAAATTCTCCACGGTAGAAATACGCTGCAAAAATATGTGGAAAATCGGGAACTGCCAAAAAGCACTCAGAGAGTGTTAAAAATCAAAGAATATTGAAAATCAAGGATTTATGGTTAGTTAGTCATAGTAAGTTATGGTTGGTTATAAGGCTCTAAATACATAAACAAAATCGACGATATTGGCAGAGGACCGGAGGAATATTACGAACTGTCTGATTTTCATATTGACGACAGCCTGATATACGTTACAGTAGGGAGCGGAAGAAACAAGGTTATGTGCTATGATCTGAACGGTGTTTACCAAAAGTCATTTGCAACAGGATATCCTACTCAAAGAATTACGACCGATTCGAATTATATCTATGTCTATTACAATTTTTGGAACCGGAACCGATATAATGTGGGGGTATATGACAAAAAAGAAAACAGATTGGTCAAATGTTATAAACAGTTTTCTAAACAGCAAGAAGGGGTCGGTAACAATACACGTTGTTGGACAAGTTGTAATAACAAGGTGTATGCATCATTTCCATACGAATATAACATCTATGAATTAACTCCTGACACTTGCCGTATCATTGCAAGTATTGATTATGGGAAAAAATACATGTTTCCTGAAAAATGGTACACTTATTCCTCACAACAGACCCAAGATTATATAGAAAAAACGGGAGGTTTTTTGAATTCTCCAATTGTACCTGATAGTAGAAATCTTTTTGTTACTTCACAAAGAACTGTCTTCAGTTTCATACACAATCATAATATCAATTTGTGTATTATTGAAAATAAAACAAAAGACTTTCAATTCGGCGTGCCATGGCCTAATAAATATTATTGGAATATTCATGGAAGTTCTCCTATTTACATGACTGATGAGTATATGGTAAATTTTATAGAAGCATCATTTCTTGTTTCCTATCGGGAACAAGAAGGAAAAATACCTGAGCTGACTCAAGAATGGGAATTAAATATCAAGGAAGAAGATAACCCTTGTCTTTATTTTTATAAATTGAAGAATTGAGTATGAAAAATACCGAAAAAATAACAGTAAACCGCTAAAAGTCCTGTTTTATTTATAGCTTTGTCTGGTAATCATACCTTTAAAATTCATTTTATGAAATATTTTTTCATGCTATTTGTTTGCCTGACGTTAAGTCATTTCGGTTATACCCAAAATGACGATCGGGGTTATATCGTAAAAGTGGGTGATAAAGCACCCGACATTACTATCACTTATACGGACGGAACCCGGAAAAAGCTATCCGATTTCCGCGGTAAAATCGTCATGTTACAATTTACAGCCAGTTGGTGCGGAGTATGCCGTAAAGAAATGCCTTTCATCGAAAAAGACATTTGGCTGAAACACAAAAATAATCCTCATTTTGCCCTGATCGGTATCGATCTGAAAGAAAACCGGGAACAGACAATACAGTTTGGCAAGGATTTAAAAATCACTTATCCATTGACCTTAGACCCCGAAGGTAAAGCCTTTTACTCCTTTGCTGCCCAGGGAGCCGGAGTCACCCGAAATATCATTATCGATAAACAAGGCAAGATAGTCTTCATGACCCGTCTCTACGATCCGGAAGAATTCGGGAAAATGTGCGAGGTCATCGACCGATTGCTGGATTAACCTTATCTCCAACTGTCATAATTGACCGCCGCTTCAAGGCGATTTTCAAGTGTATCGGATAATTGTGGGAAAAAATCGATGTTTGTGAGCCGTTCTACGGAATCCACAGTCACTGCATAATCCCGCAATTGCCTTTTTTCTTGGGTATTGGGAAGAACAAAAGCAATCATTTGCCGGGCCCCGGGAGCATAAACTACTTTGTAGAAAAAACCGGGAACGGTAACTCCAGTCCGACCGATTTTTCCTTTATTGTCTTTAAAAACAGGACCGGTGACAATATAAATCCGTTCTTTCTCTCCCCAATCCCGAACTTGCTTTTCCAGGCTTTTCCATATTCCCCGGTTAAAAACCGGCAATTGAGGAGAAATATTCGACATCAAAAAGGTTTCCTCCATCGCCTCAGCAGAATGAGCCATATCGGCAGCGGGGCATAAATGTCCGCGATCGTATCCACTTTTGATGTAATCGGAAGGCTTCGCAGATCCGGAAGATACTTTTTTATCTTCCCTAAACCGGTCTGTACGCTCGGCCACCCTTTCTTTTCCTTCCAATTCCAAGGTATAATACACCCAATTGGCTTGTTTATGCCGACTATTGAAACTAAGCGTATAATAAGTATGACGAACAATTTCTCCCTCACCCGAAGGAAGCAATTCCGTATATTCAAACAACCTCTTTGCTTCATGCAAAGAGGCTGCTCCAATTTCTTTATCCGAAGTCCGGGAGACATAAAACCCCCAGACAATTCCCAAACCTAACAAGCCACCAATAAGCCTTGTCCAACGCCGGGAAGACCTTTTTTTTCCAGCCATTTACTAATCAGCTTGTACCCCTGTACCTTGTGCTTCAATCGCTTTCTTTATAGTTACATCATTCTGATAGAGAATCGGATAGAAACCATCGTCGTCCAATACATGCCGCCCGATAAAGGCTTTGATTAAAGAATTGAGAACATCATAAGAATCCCGGATTCCTTTTTCATCCCGTTTCAGTCCTTTAGCCGCTGCATAATCCGCCATCTCATTCACCAGATCGAAACGATCCAAATACTTCAGTAGTTGTTTATAATCCTTAATATTTTTAGTTTCCTGACGATGCCGGTCCATAAAATCAAAAGTGAAATCATACAAATACTGATTTTTCCGGTTTACCTCCACCAAATAACGGGAGAAACCGACCGTATCTCCGGGTACGAACAAATCGGGCATGATTCCGCCGCCACCGTATACCGTACGTCCGCCAACCGTCTGGAATTTAAGTTTTTCATCAAAATGTATACTATCTTTCTGAGAAAATTCCCCATGCAACAGGCGTTGATAAATATCTGTATAATATTTTTCTTTTCCTTCGTCATAAGGTTTTTGAATAGAACGGCCGGAAGGCACATAATAACGGGCCACCGTCAATCGTAAAGCCGAATTATCCGGCAGCAGCCTTTGTTCCTGCACCAACCCTTTACCGAAAGAACGGCGTCCGACGATATTTCCCCGGTCATTGTCCTGAATCGCTCCGGCAAAAATCTCGCTGGCCGAAGCACTCGCCTCGTCGATCAAGACCGTCAAAGGCAATTGTTGATATTTCCCCTTGCCATTGGAATTATAATCCATCCGGGGAGAAGCTTTTCCCTGCGTATATAAAATCAATTTTCCTTCAGGCAAAAATTCATTGATCATACGGATTGCAATCGGAAGAATCCCTCCTTCATTCTCGCGCAGATCGACAATCAACCGCTTCATTCCCAATCCTTCAAGCTTAGCCAGAGAAGCCATAAATTCATCATAAGTATTCATCCCGAAGGTTTTCACCTTGATAAACCCGGTCGTATCGTCGAACATATAAGCCACATCCACACTTTTGATAGGAATACTTCCCCGGGTGATATTTTTGATCAACGGCTGTTTTTCTCCACGGCGGACAATCGTAAGCTGTACGTCGGTACCGATTTCTCCCCGCATCAGAGACATGATTTTATCCGTATTCATATTCCGGCCAGCGACGATAGAATCGTTGACTTTCACAATCCGGTCACCATCCTGCAACCCGGCAGCTTCTGAAGGTCCACCGGGAACTACTTTGACGACAGTCACCGTATCCAGATATTTATAAAACTGGACCCCGACTCCACCGAAATTTCCCACCATCTCTTCGTTCACCCGCTGCATATCTTTAGCCGGAATATAAACCGTATGCGGATCGAGATCATTCAATATCTGAGGGATAGCATCTTCCTCGATTTTATGTATATCCACCGAATCCACATAGGAATAATTGATCATATTCAGAATATAATCCAATTTACTACCTATCATCCGCTGCCCCATATTTACAGGCACTTCTTTATGATCCAACAGCGAATTGATCCCCATCCCTAAAACAATAGCCAAGGCAATAACCACCGGCAAGACAATTGCTTTCAATTTATTGTTGTACATATATTACTTCTTACGTTTTCCGATAAAATCAATCATCTCATAAAACCGGACTTTCCTTTCTTCAGGAACTTCTATTTTATCCAAAGCAATCCGGCTTTTTTCAAGATAATCGTCCACTTTAGCCCTCAGGACCTCTTTTACTCCCGAACGATTGTATATTTCTGTCACTTCCTTGATCTTTTCCTGAGGATTGAATTTTTCTTTCACGACCCACTCTTTCAATAAAGCCTTATCTTCTTCAGAAGCCAACTCAAAAGCTTTGATCAGCAGATAAGTCTTTTTGTTACAGAGGATATCCCCACCGATTTTCTTCCCGAACTCTTCCACGTCTCCGTAGACATCAAGATAATCGTCTTGCAGCTGAAATACCAACCCCAGGTATCCACCGAAATCATAGAGCTCTTTGTATTCATGTTCAGGAGCGCCGGCAATCAAAGCACCGTGACGCATACTTCCGGCAATCAATACAGAAGTCTTCAGGTAGATCATCTGGATATATTCTTCTTCCGTTACATCGTCCCGGGTTTCGAATTCCATGTCATATTGCTGTCCTTTGCAAACATCCATCGCCACCTGGTTAAAACCATCGATTACCCGGCGTAAATAAGGATCCTCACAAGTCTCGATATACTTATAAGCCGTGATAGCCGCAGCATCACCACTCAAAATAGCCACATTACTATTCCATTTTTTATGGACAGTCTGGCGTCCCCGGCGTAATTCGGCATCGTCCATGACATCGTCGTGCAACAAGGTGTAATTATGGAAAATCTCAATCCCGATAGCAGATTTTAAAGCCTTCCCGATATCGTCCCGGTACAGGTTATACGCCATCAGAGTCAGTACAGGCCGAAGTCGCTTTCCCCCGTCTTCCATAATATATTTGATCGGTTCGAACAAAGAATAAGGTTCTTCTACATATTCTTGCTTATCTAATTCAGCCTTAATAATTTCCCGAAGTTGTTCAATCGTATACATCATCTCCTTTCAATTTAGAAAGCTGCTAAATTAACAAAAGAAGCCGGAAATTCATCGGAAAGCCCGGAATTTTTACAACAACAGGATAATACCTCCATTAAAAAATATTTTTTACAAAAAAGTGCCCGGTAAACCGGACACCTTTTTATTCATACGATTACTGACGGATTATTTACAATTTTCGAGTATTTGTCCGGCAACCTCAGCCGTTACATCCCGATCTTCTCCAAAAGCGACCTGACGTTGCGTAAAACGCTTCTGAATCTCGAGAATTGTCTCTTCCCCGATTCCGGCATCCCCTAAGCGAGTAGGTAATCCGAGACTTTTGAAAAATTCTTCTGTTTTTTGAATCGCCTTATCAGCTCTTTCTTCATCGGTTCCTTGATCGATATGCCAGATCCGTTCGCCATATTGCACGAGTTTAGCCATTTTTTTCTGTTTCAATGTACGCCATAATCCCGGTAGGACGATAGCCAATGTTGCTCCGTGGGTCAAACCATGTAAAGCCGTCAGTTCATGACCGATCATATGGGTGGCCCAATCCTGCCGTACTCCCATAGCAACAAAGCCATTGAGTCCCATTGTAGCACAAAGCATAAACTCGGACATCAGCTCATAATTATCCTGTTTACGAAGAACCTCGGGAGCGATCTCTATTAAAGTATGGACAATTCCTTCCGCCCATCTGTCCATGAGGCGGGATTGTCCCGGAGTGGTCATATATTGCTCCATGACGTGCACAAAAGTATCGGCGATTCCACAAGCGACCTGATAAGGAGGCAAAGTATAAGTAACCGTCGGATCAAGAATAGAAAAAACCGGATAATTAGAATAGAAAGGATATTTTTCGGCTGTTTCTTTCCGGGAGATCACAGCTCCGCTATTCATTTCCGAACCCGTAGCCGGCAAGGTCAGGACTGTTCCTAAAGGTAAAGTGTGCTTCTCACAACCTTTCAACACCAAATCCCAGGCATCGCCTTCATACAAGATACCGGCAGAAATCAGCTTCGTACCGTCGATCACCGAACCACCGCCGACAGCCAATAAATAATCTACCTTTTTCTCTTTTCCCAATTCGATAGCCTTACGCAGCGTCTCGATCTTCGGGTTAGCCTCGATCCCCCAAAATTCCGTCACCTCAAATCCTTTTAAAGCTTCTTTTACCTGATCATAAACTCCGTTTTTACGAACACTTCCTCCTCCGAAAGTCACCAGTATACGCTTTCCGGCAGGTATTTCTTTCGCTAACTGTCCGATCATCCCTTTACCAAAAATCAGTTTGGTCGGATTTTGAAAAATAAAATTCTCCATAGTTTCTATATTATCGATTATCTGTTTTATTAAATCACTCTGACAAATATACCGAATATCCCACAATTAAAAAATATTTTATATCTTCGTAAAAACAAACAAACTATGGAAATCACACATCTTCCTGAAGACAATCTGTTTAAGACAGTCGTGGACGGCTACACGGCCTACGTCACTTATATCATCCGGGACGGCAAACTGGATATCCGTCATACCATCGTCCCCCCCGAAATCGGAGGCCGGGGGATCGCAGCTCAACTAGTAAAAGCAACTTATGATTATGCCCTGCAACATCACCTCCAGCCTATCGCCACTTGCTCCTATGCTGTCGTTTGGCTGCAAAGACATCCGGAATATCACGGCCACCCCGGAAAAGATTACGGAGGATGCAGCAGTTGTGCTCTGTAATCGCAAATGAATTTTCATAGAATTCAAAATTCCAACAAAACAAAAAGAACCGGGTTCTTCCGATTCTTTCTGTTTTGTAGCCGAGCCGGGAATCGAACCCGAATCTAAAGTTTAGGAAACTTCCGTTCTATCCATTGAACTACTCAGCCAATTTTCAAGCGCAAAAGTAAGAAATTAATTTCTAATTTCCACGTTTTCCAATTTCCAAATAGTTATTATACCTTTGCTCCACAAATAAAACAGGTATGAAAGTAGTTATACAACGGGTTATTCAAGCCAGTGTCACTATTCAGCAACAGCTACATGCTTCTATCGGACGGGGAATGATGATTCTCGTGGGGATTCAAGCGGACGATCATGAAGAAGATATTGAATGGCTAAGCAGTAAAATCTGTAACTTACGGATTTTTGACGATGAAAACGGAATAATGAATCGTTCTATTCTGGAGACAGCAGGGGAAATTTTAGCAGTCAGTCAGTTCACTCTAATGGCTCGTACCAAAAAAGGTAACCGTCCCTCGTACATCGACGCAGCTAAACCGGAAATCTCCGTTCCTTTGTATGAGAAATTCGTTCAATCGCTTCAGAAAGAGTTACAAAAGGAAATCAAAACCGGCGTATTCGGAGCCGACATGCAAGTCGGGCTAATTAACGATGGCCCGGTAACGATTATAATCGATTCCAAAAACAGACTATAAACCGAGTACTTTATGGAGTTAAAAGAGTTACAGGAAAAAGTGGACGAATGGATAAAATCTTATGGGGTTCGTTATTTTAATGAATTGACCAATATGACTATCCTAACGGAGGAAGTCGGAGAATTAGCCCGTGTCATGGCCCGAAAATATGGAGAACAATCTTTCAAAGAAGGGGAAAAAGATAACCTGGCAGATGAAATGGCAGATATACTATGGGTATTGACCTGTTTAGCAAATCAAACCGGAGTAGATCTCACCGAAGCGATGGAAATTAATTTTGCAAAAAAAACGGCAAGAGATCTAAAAAGGCATAAAAACAATCCGAAAATACAATAAGCTTTCACATATTCTTGTTAAATTTGTCCGTTAATGATTTATGGCGGAATCTCAGTATTGTGGTAAGAATTGACTTTTCGGCATTCGTAATAAATATATACCTATTGAAGATTTCATTTAAATTTCACTATGTGGACTAAGATTGCAGGGATTATTCTTCGAAATCGGATTGCTTTTATAGCCGGAGTATTACTCGGAACCATTTTCATGGGATTTCAAGCCAGAAAAATTCAAATGTCCTATGAAAGTGCAGATTTGCTCCCCAAAACAGACAGTGCCTATCTTGACTATACCCGTTTCAGAGAAACTTTCGGGCAAGAGGGGAATGTTATGGTTTTTGCCATTCAGGATTCCGGTTTCTATCAACTGAACAAGACCAACGACTGGATTCAGATGGGCAATGATATCAAAGCCCTTCAGGGAGTCAATGCCTTGATGTCTATCACACATACATTTAATTTACAGAAAAATACCGATCTCAAAAAATTCGAAGTTCTTCCTATTTTTCCTTCTCACATCGAAACACAGGCAGAGCTCGACAGTCTGGCTTATGTGGCCGAACATCTCCCTTTTTATGACGGTATGCTTATCAACCGCGACAAGCATACCTACAATATGATGATCACCGTATCCGCCGAGGTAATGAATTCTCCGGCACGGGTAAAACTAGTACAGGATGTACTGGAAATCACCAAACGTTTTACTGAAAAATATCACCTGAAAATGCATTATTCCGGGATGCCTTATATCCGGGTAATCAATGCCGAAAATATCAAAGGCGAAATGTATATGTTCATTGCCCTATCGCTTTTGATCACAGCTATTATTCTCTATCTGTTTTTCAGGTCTTTCCGGATTGTAGGCTTCTGTGTCGGGATCATCGGGATCAACGTAATCTGGGCCATCGGTTTTATGGCTATGATGGGCATTAAGATTACCTTATTGACTGCCATGTTACCACCTTTGCTCATTGTAATCGGTATTCCCAACTGTGTCTACATGGTCAATAAATATCATGCCGAATATGTGAGGCACGGCAACAAAATCAAAGCTTTGCAGCGAATGATCCAAAAAGTCGGAAATGCATCCTTACTTTCCAACCTGACGACAGCTGCGGGATTTGCTACTTTCATCATCACTTCGAGCCAAATTCTTGTAGACTTCGGTCTCATCGCTTTTATCAGTATCTCTACCGTATTTTTTATCTGTCTGATTCTGATACCCAGTGTTTTCAGTTATTTACCCGTCCCCGATACCAAACAAACCAAACATCTTTATAATCCTTTTATCAACAAAGTGATCGATAAACTGATCTACTTGGTGATCAATCGCCGGCATACCGTTTATTATATAACAATTGTGCTCGTTATTGCGGGAATATTCGGAATCACTTTGATGAAAACCACCGGTTATATGGTGGACGATTTGAAAGAAACCGATCCCATCCGCCAAGATCTGTCTTTCTTCGAGTCGAACTTCGACGGATTGATGCCCTTAGAGGTAACCCTGGATTTCGGAAAACCGAACCAGGTATTCAAATTAAGCAATCTAGAGAAATTGGACCGGTTAAATACCGAACTATCACAAGATCCGGATCTTTCACGGGCGTTATCGGTAGTCGAAGCGGCCAAATTTGCCAACCAGGCTTATTATAACGGAAAAGCTTCTTATTACAAACTCCCCAGTAACATGACCAAAAATTTCATTATGAAATACGTCATGGAATCGACAGGAGGTATGAATGCCATGGCCAATTCCTTTGTCGATTCAACCATGCAAAAAGTAAGAATGAATTTCCGGGTGAAAGATATCGGAACCAAAAAAATGGAAGCTAAAGAAGATTCTCTGTATAAAAAGATAGAAACGATATTCCCGAGAGATAAACATGATATATCGGTTACCGGTTCGAGTGTTATTTTTTTCAAGGGTAACCAATACCTGATCAAAAACCTGTTTTCTTCATTGGCTTTAGCCATCGTCCTGATTGCAGGATTCATGGCCTGGATGTTTAAAAGTAAAAGAATGGTACTGATTGCTTTAGTACCCAATGTCATTCCTCAGATCATCACGGCTGCCGTAATGGGATATTTCGGTATTCCTATAAAGGCATCCACCATTCTCGTATTCAGTGTCGCTTTCGGAATTTCTGTCGACAATACCATTCACTATCTGGCTAAATACCGTCAGGAACTACAGGCTACCAATTGGAGTATCCGTTCTTCGGTAGTCCTGGCGTTAAAAGAGACCGGTCAAAGTATGATTTATACATCTATCATCTTATTATTCGGATTCGGTATCTTCTGCCTGTCTAGTTTCGGCGGGACTTTCGCTTTAGGATTGTTAACCTCTATCACGCTGTTCGCCGCCATGCTGGCTAATTTAATCCTGCTTCCTTCTTTACTATTGACCATGGAGCACAGCATCAGTAAACGTACTTTCCGGGCAGAGCCACTTCTTCAGATTTACAATGAAGAAGAAGACATCGATGAAGATAAGCTGGAAATAGAACATGAAGATAAAGAAAAACAGGACTGAGTATTTACTTAGTCCTGTTTTCCTGTTTACACAGTATCTTACTTTATCATCTGCAAAGCTTTGATTTCCTTCACAATATCGTCCATTAATTGAGAAGCCCCGATCCGGAAATAATAAGGAGTCAGCCATTCACATCCCAGAACATGATTTACGATAGTCAGATATCGGATGGCATTCTGAGCTTTCGACACTCCTCCGGCTACTTTCAACCCGATCCTTTTTCCGGTTTGGGCATAATATTGCCGGATTGCTTCACACATCACATAAACCGACTCCGGTGTTGCATTCACAGGGACTTTTCCGGTAGAGGTTTTGATAAAATCAGCTCCTGCATACGCAGCGATTAACGAAGCATTGAAAATACTTTCCAAGTCTTTCAGTTCGCCGGTTTCCAAAATGACCTTTAACCGGACATTTTCACAAACTTTCCGGATAGCCTTCAATTCGCGATATACTTTTTCATAATTTTTTTCCAGAATATCCCCGACCGAGATGACAACATCGACTTCTTGTGCCCCTGCACCGATCGCCATTTTACATTCAGCCAATTTTATTTCGGTAAATGTCTGGGAATTAGGAAAATTTCCCGCCACTACTGCCGTCTGAATCTCCGTTCCTTTCAATCCCTCCCGAACAATTCCGGCATAATTAGAAAATACACACACAGCAGCGACATCCCGCAAATTAAACTTCTTCAGTTTTTTCAGCAAATCAGCAGTAAAATTCTTTACTGATTCTTCGGTATCTGAAACTTTCAAGGTTGTGTAATCCATACAAGAAACACAAAATTCCAGATTTTCAATACAATAAGCCTGCTTAATCTCTTTTTCTACAACACCATCCAGTTCGAACTGAATTTTTTCGTCCAAGCTGACACAATTGTACGTTGCTAAAATTTCTGATATACCATCCATTATCTTGTTGTTTATTTATCTTATTAAAAGAGGACAATCATACCTCCAAAAGCTTCCGATCGCTTTTGGATAGTTTCGATAACACTAACCGATATGAATTTCCTATCCAGATTCTGAGCATATTATCGCTTACCGAACCATCTATTAGTACGGTATTCCAATATCTTTTGTTCATATGATACCCAGGAAGCACAGCAGGAAATCGTTCCCGCAATTCAATAGCCTCTTCCGGATCACATTTCAGGTTCATTTTTAACTCGCCTTCATCCATCGGAGCAAAACAAAACATCTTCCCACCTACTTTGAAAACCAGTACATCACCCCATAAAATTTCAGTTGTCACAAACTTCAAACTCTGGCAATATTCAGTCAGTTCCTCTATATTCATGGACACAAAATTACATAATGTTTACGAGCTTTTAAACTTTTCTCCCCGAAAATATTTATCTTTGAATGCCGTTTATAAGTACAAGTCAGCAGTCAGAATTAAGTCATTATTTTGTGCAGATAATGAAAGGTTTACACTATTGATACAAAACAAAATAAAATATCCAGCAATCAAAAAACAACATAAATATGGCCAAAAAAGAAGGTAACGAAACCCCGTTAATGCAACAATATTATGCTACTAAAGCTAAATATCCGGATGCCATTCTATTGTACCGGATGGGAGACTTTTATGAAACATTCGGGGCAGATGCTATCACCACTTCCAGAATCCTGGGTATTACCTTAACCAAACGTTCCAGTGGTTCTCCAGGTACAGTAGAATTAGCCGGTTTTCCTTATCACGCGATCGACACTTATTTACCGAAACTTGTCCGTGCAGGACAGCGGGTAGCTATCTGTGAACAGCTGGAAGATCCTAAGAAAACAAAATTCCTGGTAAAAAGAGGGGTGATCGAATTGGTCACTCCCGGAGCTTGTTACAGCGAATATTCCACCGACACGAAAAGTAACATCTTCCTGGCCTCGGTCTATTTCAACAAAACCGAAGCCGGATTATCTTTATTGGATTTGTCCACAGGTGAATTTCTGACTACCGAAGGTTCGCATGCTACGATCGATAAATTACTGAATAGTTTTCAACCGAAAGAAGTCATCTATCCCCGGGGGCAGGAAGCCCGTTTTCATGAACTTTTCGGTAATAAATTCTATATCTATCCCATCGAAGAATGGTTTTTCGACCGGGACGCAGCCAGCGAACGCCTGGAGAAACATTTCGAAGTCAATTCTCTGAAAGGTTTCGGTATCGAACATATGAACTGCGGTATTTCCTCCGCCGGTGCCATATTGAATTACCTGGAGATGACCAAACACGATATGATTTCTCATATCACCTCTATTTCCCGGATCGACGAATCGCACTGTGTCCTGCTCGATAAGTTCACTCTTCGTAATCTGGAATTACTACATTCTGCTTACGAAGAAGGACGGTCCCTGGTGGATATTATCGACCGGACAATCACGCCTATGGGAGGACGGACGCTAAGAAGATGGATTTGTATGCCTTTGAAATCTCCCGAAGAAATCAATCAGCGACTGGATATCGTCGATCATTTTATCCGGCAGGAAGACCGACGGTTACAAGCAGAAAACTTTCTGGAAAGCATCGGCGATCTGGAACGGCTCGCTTCAAAGATCGGCGTAGGCCGGATCACTCCCCGGGAAATGAATCAGTTGAAAATTGCCCTATCCTGCATCACGCCGTTGAAAGATCTTTGCCAGCAGAGTGAATCGGCCGTTATGAAAAAAATGACAGAACCTCTGAATCCTTGCACGGAATTATTCGAAAAGATCAAATTTCAACTTCAGGAAAACGCTCCTCATCAGGTCAACAAAGGAGGAGTAATCGCTACGGGAGTAAATGCCGAACTGGACGAACTTCGTAATATCTCAAGCAACGGCAAAGAACTGTTGCTCCAAATGCAACAACGGGAGATAGAAGCAACCGGAATCCCCTCTTTGAAAATCGGATTCAATAATGTCTTCGGATACTATATCGAAGTAACCAAAGCCCATAAAGACAAAGCACCGGCCAACTGGATCCGCAAACAAACTCTGGTCAACGGGGAACGTTACATTACGCCCGAGCTCAAAGAATATGAAGACAAGCTCCTGGGAGCAGAAGACCGGATTTTAGCCATAGAAACAGAACTGTATAACAATTTGCTGCAAGAAGCAGCCGGTTACATCCGCCCTCTGCAAGAGGATGCCAAGATTATCTCAGCATTGGATGTACTTATTTCTTTTGCCGAGATATCGATAGCCAATAATTACCACCGGCCGGAGATCAACGATTCGGATGTACTGGACATAAAAGCAGGACGTCACCCGGTTATCGAAAAACAATTGCCCCCGGGTGAGGAATACATCAGTAACGACGTACTGCTGGACAATAAAAAACAACAGATTATCATCATTACCGGCCCGAATATGGCCGGTAAATCGGCTCTCCTCCGGCAAACTGCCCTGATCGTGATTATGGCCCAAGCCGGCTGTTTCGTACCGGCAGCCAGCGCCAAAATCGGTTATGTCGACAAAATTTTTACCCGGGTTGGAGCTTCCGATAATATTTCCCAAGGTGAATCCACTTTTATGGTCGAAATGAATGAAGCTGCTAATATTCTCAACAATATATCCGACCGGAGCCTGGTGTTATTCGACGAATTAGGACGAGGTACTTCGACTTACGACGGGATTTCGATTGCCTGGGCGATCGTCGAATATCTGCACGAACATCCGAAATATCATGCCAAAACGCTCTTTGCCACCCATTATCACGAACTGAACGAAATGGAGCATTCTTTTAAAAAAATAAAAAACTATAATGTATCGGTAAAAGAAGTCGCACACAAAGTTATTTTTTTGCGTAAGCTGGTTAAAGGAGGTTCGAACCACTCGTTCGGTATCCAGGTTGGAAAAATGGCCGGTCTCCCTCAATCTGTTATCAAACGGGCCGATGAAATCCTGAAACAACTGGAAAACGACCGGGATAAAAATGGCACGATCCAAAAGAATGTCGAAAGTATCGCTTCAGCACGTGAAGGCCTCCAATTAAGCTTTTTCCAGTTGGACGATCCGGTTCTTTCGCAAATACGTGACGAAATCGCAGGCCTGGATATCAACGGTCTGACTCCGCTCGAAGCCCTGAACAAACTGAGTGAAATCAAGAAAATCATTTTAGGATAAAATAAATCCCAGAAATATCAGCAACTTTTAGTAAATCCAATCGGCAACCTTCAAGACTGGAATAATTTCAACCGAAAGATTCAGGTTTGCCGACCGGATTTACCTTTATACGAAAAGTCTGTATTTCGACTTTTAAATAAAATCTTCTTTATTTCCTTTTCAACTTGGTTCCTAAAATAATCACATCTTCTTTAGGACGATCGTTCGAATCGGTCGCGACAAGCGCTATTTTCTCAAGAACATCCATTCCCTCCACAATCTCTCCGAATACAGTATAGTCTCCATCCAGAAAGGGGGTTCCCCCCACCGATTTGTACATTTCCCTTGTTTCCGGTGACATTTTATAAGGATTTTCGGCATATTGCTTTTCTATCTCCTCATTGACGTACCGTAGCAAACTATCTGCTTTTTGATATTGGCCTGTCTTTTTATACCGTTGAAATTCTTCCTGTAAGGGTTTAAATAACCGATCCCCCAACTGATTTTTCGCCGCCAGCCATTTTCTTTTTTCTATCTGGTCCAGCTCCTGATCCGTATATGTCTTCCCCTGAACCAGATAAAACTGTTCCCCCGACGATCTTTTCTCCGGATTGACCTCATCTCCCTGACGTGCAGCAGCCAAAGCACCTTTGAAATGACGATACTCCGGACGAATCTCGGCCTCGATGGTATATCCCGGATTTGACATTCCTACTGCCGTTTCTTTCGGAGCATGCCGTGAATCGGAAGAACCGCCCTGAATCATAAAATCCCCGATCACCCGATGAAATAAAAGACTATCGTAATGATGCGCTTTCACCAATTTCAAAAAATTCTCACTATGCCGGGGTGTATTTTCGTACAACCTGATTTTGATATTTCCTAAATTCGTGCTTATCTCTACCAATTTATATTTTTTAGCCCCGTATGACAAGGCCGATACGCACAACAACACGAACAAACAAACCGTTCTCATTCCTCTTCTATTTTTAGAATCACAACATCCCTCAAGGGGCGGCAATTATCGTCCGTCTCTTGTTCGGCAATAGAATCGACAATTTCCATTCCCTCGATCACTTCACCGAAAACAGTATATTCCCCGTCTAAATGGGGACTTCCCCCGATGGTCGTATAGGCTGCCCGCTGTTCCCCGGTAAGTTTCAACTTCACCTGATCGAATAAAAGACGGGTCGTATCGGATAGCTTTTCGTTCAACTGCATCAACTTCTCATAATCATTTGCTAGTTGATACTTCAGGATTTCTCCTTCACAAGCTTGTTGTAAACGATTAAAAAGGGCGGTATAGCGCTTGTTATTGATTTTCTCTATTTCTTCATCGATGATATCGGGAGTAAAAATTCTTCCCTGCACGATATAAAAATGCGATCCGCTGGAGCTCCGTTCCGGATTGATATTATCGGCTTCACGGGCCGCTGCCAGTACCCCTCTTTTATGGAAATATTTCGGGACAATCTCTGCTTTCAATGTGTATCCGATATCGTTAGCTCCCAAGACCATCCCCGGACGTGCCGATTTCGAATCCGGATCACCGGTCTGAATCATAAAATCCTTTATTACCCGATGAAAAAGCATACCGTTATAATAGCCTTCGCGGATTAATTTCAGGATATTATCACGATGTAATACCGTCTCATCATACAATTTCAACCGGATATTTCCCAAAGAAGTCTCCATGCGGATAACCGTTTCCTTTTTCCGCTCACAAGCTCCGAGCAGCAGGCTTAACACCAGGATAAAAACAATTCTTTTCATAAACTACAACCATTAGGACCGAATGATACCTTTCTTGTCAGCAAAATTAATTTATCTCGGCATAAACTAACCTATTTTTTACTAAATTTGTGACGAAATATCGTTTTCCGGTTCAAACCTGTATATTTGCGACAAAATTCTTTGACAATGAAATTTACACTGCTATTTCTATTACTTAGTTTTTTGATTTACGGTTGTAAAAATAAAGAACTGCCGGCCAAGTACCTGAGTACGATTACTGTTGTCCGCGAAACAGGAGGCAACCACAACATACGGCAAACCGGCGAGGAAGCTACTTCACCTTCCCATGCTACGCCAATACTTCCCCAGCAAGCTAATACCCATAGTGGTACCAGATATCATATTATCGTGGGGAGTTTCAGCTCTGCAGAAAAAAAACGGGCGGAACAGCTTGTCGAAAAATTAAAAGCCCAGGATTATCCGGCCACATTGATCAGTTCTTCCCAAAGATATCGTGTCAGCATAGAAAGTTTCCCAACAGAAAACGAAGCGAATGCAGCCCGGGATGAATACCGGAAAATCACCGACCGGCAAGATATTTGGGTTCACAAAGTCAACTGACCTATAAAAGGATTCCAAATACAAAAAACAAACCGAACAAAAAACCCAGATAAACCTGCAAAGGAGTGTGTTTTTTCAGATACAAACGGGAAGTTGCCAATATACCGGACAAAAGCAAAAATAAAATAAAAGCATTACGCACGTCCCCCTGATAGTTCATCCCCCAGACCAGCAGAAAACCACATAATCCACCGATAGCCGTCATATGCATACTGATCTTCCACCGGAAAGTAATCACTGAAAAAGTGGACAACAAAATAATCAACACCAGGTATAGCTGCCTTACGATATTTGTATAACCGATACGTCCCAACAGCCAAAAACCTAAAAAGGCAAAGGCCACAGCCACCAATATCGGATATACCCTTTCTTGTTTATCGTTCAACTCATAACTGCGGATCAACCTGAAATGCTTAAACAAAGGCAAACTGATAACGGGCATGATCAAAAGAGCGAATACGGTCACCAGATAACAATACAATTTTACCCCCCAGGGAATATACGCAAACAAAGTGTTATTATTGAAGATAAAAAAAAGAATATACAAAGGCATCAGCATCGGATGCAAAATATAAGATATTGTTTGAGCTATATATTTCATCGATAGAGGTTTAGTTTATATTTCACGTCTTAATCGGGCCACCGGAATATCGAGCATTTGCCTGTATTTGGTAACCGTTCTCCGGGCTATCTGATAACCGGCCTTCTCCATCAAAATCACTAATTCGTCATCTGTCAGCGGTTTTTTCTTGTCTTCATCATCGACCAATTTTTTCAACATATTCTTCAATTCACCTGTACTTACCTCCTCTCCACTTGTCGTTTGCATACTGCCAGTAAAAAAATCCTTTAAAGCATATATTCCAAACCACGTCTGAACGTATTTTGAATTGGAAACCCGTGATATCGTTGAAACATCCAATCCGGTAATATCAGCTATATCTTTTAGAATCATCGGTTTCAACATCGTTTCATCACCGGTCAGGAAAAATTGTTTCTGAAACTGTACGATAGCGGTCATGGTCAGCATCAGGGTGTTGTTTCGTTGTTGTACAGCATCTATAAACGATCTGGCAGAATTCAATTTATACTTTACAAACGACACGACATCTTTCTTATTCTTAGGCGACTGGTCTTTCTGATACTGTTCAAGAATATTCAGATAAGCTTTATTGATTTTCAATTCGGGAATATCCCCTGAATTTAAACTCAGCTGCAATTCTCCATCTACCAAATCGAGCATAAAATCCGGAATAATCTTTTCGGCCTGTTGTCCGTAAGAAAAATCGGCGACTGTCCCCCCGGGCTTGGGATTCAATTTCAAAATTTCGTCTATGGCCTGTTTCAGTTCTGTATCGCTCAATCGTAGTTTCCGGGATATTTTTTCGTAATGTTTACGTGAAAACTCTTCGAAACATTCTTCCAAAATTGCTTTGGCATCCTGCAACAGTTTGTGCTCCGGATTTTCGTTCAATTTATGTTGAATCTGCAATAACAGACATTCTTTCAAATCACGGGCCCCTACTCCTGCCGGTTCGAACTCCTGAATAATCTTCAGCAAGCGTAAAACCTCTTCCTCAGAGACCTCGATCCCTGCACCGAAAGCCAGATCATCGACAATATTCTCGATATCCCGCCTTAAATAACCGTCCTCATCGATGTTTCCGATGATATATTCAGTGATGCGCCGCTCCAGATCGCTCAACGGACGTGTCCCTAATTGTGCGATCAGACTTTCCCGGAACGAGGACGCCTGAGAGAATACAAAATCACGTGTCTCCTCGTCTTTAGAAGCGTTGGAAGAATTCAAACGGTAATCAGGTGTATCGTCATCATCTGTCATGTAATCCTCTAAAGAAAAATCATCGTCACCTCTCAAATCATTTTCCTCTTCGCTTTCACCTTCCTGATAATCATCATCAAACTCCTCTCCCGAATCGGTGGCAGTTTCCTCGTTTACATCCGTTTCTCCTTTTTCTTCCACCTCCTCCAACAAAGGATTTTGCTCCAATTCTTCTTTTATCCGCTGCTCCAATTGATACGTAGGAAGCTCCAACAGTTTAATCAACTGTATTTGAAGAGGATTAATCTTCAATCCTAATTTCTGCTGTAAACTTTGTTTGAGCACGTTTTCTATTCTCTCATTGAAAATATACCAATGTAAAAATTACATTGGTATACCGAATTAATTTTTAAAACTCTGCATTCTTAGGTGTACGCGGGAAAGGAATCACATCCCGAATATTTCCCATACCGGTTACGAATAACAATAAGCGTTCGAATCCTAAGCCGAACCCACTATGAACAGCCGATCCGAAACGACGTGTATCCAAATAATAGGACATGCTCTCTTCGGAAATCCCCACTTCGTTCATCCGGGCTACCAATTTATCATAGTTCTCTTCACGCTGTGACCCTCCGATAATCTCACCGATCTGCGGGAACAACACATCCATGGCTGCAACCGTTTTTCCGTCCGGATTTTGCTTCATATAGAAAGCTTTGATTTCTTTGGGATAGCCTGTCAGAATCACCGGTTTTTTAAAGTGTTTTTCTACCAGATAACGTTCGTGTTCACTTTGCAAATCGACACCCCAGCCATCCACCGGATACTGGAATTTTCCATTCTTATTGGGCTTACTATTTTTCAGAATCTCGATCGCCTCTGTATAAGTCACTCTTTCGAAAGAATGAGTCAGCACAAAATTCAGCTTCTCGATCAATTCCATAGAACGTTCTTCCGCTTTCTTATTCTTTTCTTCCTCCTGCTGACGGGCACTCAGGAATTTCAGATCATCCATACAATTGTCCAAAGCATAACGGATCAGGTATTTCAGAAAATCTTCCGCCAAATCCATATTATCGTCCAGATCGTAAAAAGCCGCCTCCGGTTCGATCATCCAGAATTCCGACAAATGCCGGGTCGTATTTGAATTTTCAGCCCGGAAGGTGGGTCCGAAAGTATAGATTTTTCCCAAGGCCATAGCTCCAAGCTCTCCTTCCAATTGTCCACTCACCGTCAGATTGGTTGCTTTACCAAAAAAATCCTGTCTGAAATCGACTTCACCCTCTTCTGTCAAAGGCGGATTTTTAGGATCCAGTGTCGTTACCCGAAACATCTCGCCGGCACCTTCACAATCGGAAGCCGTAATCAGCGGAGTATGCAAATAAAAGAACCCGTGCTGATCGAAATATTGATGGATAGCAAACGCCATAGCATGACGAATCCGGAAAATAGCCCCGAACATATTGGTGCGAAAACGCAGATGGGCATGGTCTCTCAAAAATTCCAGACTATGCTTTTTAGGTTGTATCGGGTATTTTTCAGGATCGGCTTCCCCTAATACGTCCAATTCATGAGCCTGAATTTCATGCGATTGTCCGCTTCCCTCACTCTTCACCAACAATCCTTTCACATGAATCGCAGCTCCTGTAGTGACTTTTTTCATCAACTCCTCTGAAATATTATTCATGTCAACCACAATCTGGATATTATTTATGGTAGAGCCATCATTCAAAGCGATAAAATTCACTTGCTTATTACCTCGCTTGGTTCTCACCCAACCACTGATTTCCACTTCTTTGTCGCAATCTCCAGATTGCAATAACTCTTTGATTGACAATTTTTTTGTGCTCATCTCGTTTAATTTACACATGAATCGTTTAACATTCTCTTCCGCCTCTTCAAGACACGGATTTGCAAAGATAACAAATTCAGACAAAAATAAAGTTCTCCTGCTTAAAACTTTATTCAATACCTTCAAAGAAAATCTCCTAATCAAACAACGAATAAATCACTGAACACATCGTCCGAAACCAACCATCCTTTTTCTGTCAGCCTGATCCGGCCGTTTTGACAAACCACCGACCCGTTTTCGAGAAAAGGGGCTAGTTTCGGACGAACGGTCTTCGAAAAGTCAGGAAACTGTAATCGCATCTTTTCTTCCTGAATCCCCCACATCGTCCTCAGGTTGGTCATGATATATTCGTTGAATTTATCTTTATCCGTCAAAATCTCTTTTTCAAAGCTTAACCTATCATTAGCTAAATTATCGATATAAGATTTTAGATGAGCTACATTCCATTGACGGGAATTCAGATCGAAAGAATGTGCAGCCGGACCAAAGCCCACATATTTCTGTTGTTGCCAATAGGAGGTGTTATGTAGGGAATATTTAGAGTTTTTAGCGAAATTAGAAATTTCATAATGCTCGAAACCAATTGATTTCAAGTAATCGGAAATCCACAAATATTGATCAGCCAGTTCATCGTCGGTTTGAGGCTGAAATCGACCTTTCTGCATCAATTTTTCAAAGACTGTATTTGAATCGATGCTTAATAAATAAACCGATAAATGTGTTATAGGTAAATGATTTACGATTTCCAGATCTTGTTGCAAATGCAGTCTCGTATACCCCGGCAATCCGAGTATCAAATCTATCCCTATATTTTCAAATCCCGAATCAGCAGCCCACTCCACGGACCGGAGGGCATCCTGAGCCGTATGTGTCCGGTTTATCCGTTTCAGAACCTCATCGTTAAACGATTGGATACCGATACTCAACCGATTAAACCCCAAGGCTCTCCACCCCTTCAGTTTATCCCGGGTAATATCTTCAGGGTTTGCTTCGATAGTGCGTTCAGCTACGCAGTTCAATGCGAAATTCATTTCGAGTGTCGTAACGATATCGGTCAATTCATCCATACTCAACCATGAGGGAGTACCTCCCCCAAAATAAAGTGTCTTTACTTCCGATGTATCCAAATAATCTTTACGCAATTGTATTTCGTGTCCTAATGCAGCTATGTAGGCTTTTTTCAGCTGAGTAGAAGCAACCGAATAGAAACCACAATAATAACACTTACTCCGGCAAAAAGGGATATGTACATAAATGCCCATAGCGATTTTTTGAAATTTCGATACAAAGCTAAGAACAAAATCCGGAACCAACAGAGTGCAGTCTTCATCTTTTTACTACATTTGTAAGGATTGTTGATAGCTTCTTATGCATAAATTCTTATTTATCATCGGTTTGTTCTTCCCAGGAATTGTTTTCTCCCAGACTCTTATCGTCGGGCGGGTAATCATCCATGACGGGACTCCGGTAAGCGGCGTCAATGTCTGGTGCCCCGAACAAAACAAGGGTACTTCTTCCGATTCCACAGGCTATTTCGAGTTAGCCTGTGAAGTTCCCTGTACGCTGGAATTTTCACATGTGAATTACAAAAAAGAAAGCTATACTTTGAAAGACACCCGGAGTCCATTTATCGTCATTCTAAGAAATAAATTCAACAACCTAAGGGAAGTTGTCGTTACCGGCCGATCGATTCCCGGACGCCTCTATTCCTCGAAAGAAGGTATAGAAATGATTCCGGCCATTCTGGGCGAACAAGACATTTTAAAATACCTGGCCACAACTCCGGGCATTATTACCACCAATGCACTCGATCCGGGGATTTATGTCCGGGGAAGCAACAGTTGCGAAAATGGTTTCCTCACCCATGATATGGAAATCGCCAGCCCGGATCATCTTACCGGAATCCTCTCTACTTTCGATCCTTTTATCCTGAATAATTCGACAGTCTATAAAAGCGGTTTCCCGGCAGTTTACAACAGTTACTTATCCTCTTACATCAACATGAGGCCGGATCCCGGAAACAAACAAAAATACGAGGGAGAAATCACTTTAGGCCTTGTCTCTTCTGCCCTGAAAGTAAAAGGTCCGTTAGTAAGAGATCATACCTCTTTTGCCGCTTCATTCCGTACGTCCTATTTACAAACCATCGCCCGCTTATATAACAAATCGGTAAAAGACCAGAAACAACAAAATTTTATGCCCGAATATGCTTTCAACGATGCCACCGTCAGTATAGATTCCAAACTTTCCAACCGTTGGCGGATCACTGCCTTCGGGTTATTTACGATCGACGGTCTAAGTATGAAGTTAAATGAAAATGTAAATTATGACTTTAACTGGCACACTTTTTCAGGCAATGCAGGTGCTTGGTATACCCCTGCAAACGGTGATATCCTGCATTTCCGATTAGGGGTAAAATCTGCTTTCAGTGAAGGAGATGCCGAAGGTACGATTCCTATGGGAGGTGGTAACCGGAATTATTCCATCATTGCACGGATCATGTATACCCATTCTTTTCTGGACAAGTTTCAATGGAATATCGGAGGAAAATTCGAACAAGCCCGTTTTGAAACAGCCAATAGGCCCGATGCAGAAGAAAACATACTCATCCGCAGTTCTGATAAAAAATTCAATATCTATGAAATATATTCAGATATATCCTATCAAATAAATAATTACTTTACCTGTTATGCCGGTTTAAATTTTCAATATTACAACGGAAATTTAAAAAACTTCTGTGTTTCTCCCCGGGCAAAAATCAGCTTTTCAAAAAACAGATTCACTTTCTGGGCCGACTATGCCCAAACGGCACAATATTTAAGCCTTTATCCCTACTTTACTGTAAAAACTCCGGTAGACATCTGGTATCCTCTCGAAAAAAACATGAAACCCGCGCTTTGCCATCAATATTCGATCGGAGCAGAACAGGAAATCCAGGGAGGTTTGACTTTATATGCGGGTATTTTTTATAAAAAAATGAAACATGTCAAAGATTTCTCCTCAGGGTTGTCTACTAAATACACTGCTTTGACCGACAATATGATTACCGGCAGCGGACATGCCCGGGGGGTTGAATTCAATCTAGCCCTGGAGCATAGAAAGATCAGTGCCCGGTTTAACTATACCCTCTCGGAATCCAAACGTAAATTTGCTGAAATCAACAACGGAAAATCCTTTTTCCCTCCTTATGATGTCAAACACAATGTTGTGGTCAATACCTCCTACGATATCAGTACACGCCTTACTTTTAACAGTTTATGGACATTTTCTTCAGGGGTTTATACCACATTCCCTGTCGGAGTAGCTGTTGCCCATAACATTAGCAGCAGCCAAAACCAACCGGTCCTCGTGCCGGTCTATACAGACCGCTACAATTACAAGCTTCCCAACAATCATCGTCTGGACTTAAACCTGGATTATACGATCCCTTATAAATATGCAAGCTTAAAATTAAGTATAGGAGCCTATAATGTTTACAATCAATCGAATCCATCTTTTGTCTATTTTAAAGCTGAACAAACGGCAAACAATCATACAAAATTTATTCCAAAATCTAAAGTCATGTTGCCGTTTATACCGTATATTTCGTTTAAAATAAAATTATAAATGAAACACCGATACTATCCGATATTACTGCTGTATTTTTTCCAGGCAGCGTGTATGCCTGAAGAAGATCTCCCTATCCGTCATACCGGGGAAACTCCGGAGTATTTTATCGAGTGTTATTGTCAACCCGGCCGGCCGTTCGCTTTATCGGCAACGAGTGTGCTTCCGGTATCCGAAGATCTGCAAATCGACTTTTCAAAAGAAATGAAAGTGACCATTCATGCAGACAAAGCCATTTCACTGATACATGCTTTATACACTCTCCCCGGTTCCGAGTTTATATACAATTATGGAAGCCCGGAAAAATTTGAAGTCCGCTATATCGATTCTTTATTCCTCGATATTACTACGATCGATCACAAATCGATCACAGCTTCGACCTCCATCCCTCCGGCAGTATCTATCTATAATTGCCAGGTAGCAGGAAATGAAGCGATCATTCGTTTTTATATTTCGGAAAAAGCCGATGAAAACTATTACATTTATACAGCAGAAGCTGTCCATGCAGATTCGATTCTCAACAAAGAAGTATGTTATCTGGATTATAGTGAATTCCAACAGGAAGGCCTTACTGAAAAGTCCGTTATCCTTCCGGATATCGGACAGGCAGAGGAAATTATTTTCACGCTGAAACGAATTACGAAAGCTAATTACGATTACCAGGTATCCCTAAATGCAGCAAATACAGCCAATCAGAGCAGTATCACGACCCCTGTCCCTTTAAAAGGTAATCTGCAGGGAGCTCTGGGTATTTTTACTTGTTATACGGAAGACAAACAAACGGTTCCACTATAAGCTATCAGTCCCTATGCTATATATATTTTTGACAGTTATATACATATTTACACGTTATAAACGTAGAATTATTTTGTTACTTGTTCGTCTTCGGTATTCGTGTTCGGGGACCCGGTCGCTTCTGTCGGTCGTCTACCTTTTTCTTTCACTGACCGGCGGAACTCCTCGCAGGCTCGTCAGACACCACCGGTCGGGCATTCAGAAAAAGCAAGACGACACCCGACAGAGCTCCAATGGTCCCCGAACACGAACACCTCCGACTTACGTTATCACTGC